>CAYVJI010000054.1:0-11647 GCA_964451805.1 uncultured Pelolinea sp.
GCGGGTTCAAGGGTATACTCAAAAATTCCCTCCTCTTCCGAATAAAGATCCAGCAGATTTTCGTTCCCATCCCAAAGAACGTGCACCCGCCCGCAAGATGGGCAGGTCTGGAATTTCAGCATGATTCCCGCCTGCATCAACCGTTCGAATTGCAGAGAAGCTCTATTTCCATTCGTATGCACCAACCCAAAAGCGTCTCTGCCGCCCTGCCAGTTGCCATCATATGTAAATTGGCTGATGGGCACTTGTGTATAAGTGCCCTCAGGCAGATCAATTGTATTGACCGAAATGACCTCGATCCGGTAGCCCCCTGACAATGGATTTTTCTCTGGTTGAGCGCTGATCTCCAGCTGATGCCATTCTGGGAATGGTGGGGGTTTGTAGTACATAAAAAAAATCGTCCCGATCAGCAGCGTGCCCGCTGCCACCAAAATTGCCGCTGTCCTTTTTGAAATGACTGCAATGAAGCGCGGTAGCAATACCCAGTAAAACCAACCTGACAGCAAGCTGGTTGCTGCCAGCAGCGTTGCCAAGATCAGGGCTTTCTCCCCTTTCGGCGCAAACAATACATCCGTATATCGTGTAGCTAGGCTGTACGCCCAGCAGCCCGCACTCAGCATTGTTGCAGCCCACAGCAACCTATCCTTTATGGGAATAGAGTGTCGCGAAAGTTTACCGGGCTTTTTTTTGCTACGCACTCCAGGCTTCCCTCACCAGTTTGGGGCACGCAGTCTCAATACCTTGCACATACTTGCTGTTAGCGGTTATGCGCAAGCCATTTTGCTGGATGATCTCCCGCAGCCAACCTGGCTGAAAATCGTTGCATTTAATCTCGAAATCGATCATCCCTGAATGATGCCTTCGAAAAATTGCATGATCTGGGAACAGGTTCTCTGATGCAGCGCTGGAAGCATGATGATCAAAGGTTATGCGCAGGTTCTCTCGGCTGCGCGCGTAATACCCTTCACGCTGGTATTCAACAATGATCTGCGGTTGCATGCTCTTTAGGTGAAAAAGCCGTTCAAATTCCGCCAGCACTGGATTGGTGGTATCCAACCAGTGCCCGTTCTGCATAAAGGTTTCATACTCTCCATGATCAATCCAGCAGACAAATTTTTCCGTAATAATCCCCCTGCGCGCTTTCAATTCCGCTCGCAGCCTTAACTCAGTGGTTGGAGTAATACAATAGGTTCGGATGCGCAACTTAACACGGTCGCAATCACCATTTACTTTCTCTTCATAGTTCCGTAAATTATAGGTGTCAAAATACAGGCTGCGCACCAGGTAGCGTCCATGGGTGCCGGCTGAGGAGTATGCATCTCTTTTCATATATGGCTTCAATGCATTGCGGACGCAATGAAATTGCGGAATTGTCAGTCGGTATTTGTACTCAAAACGCGCGTCGCTGCTCGCCGATTGGTTATTGGTGGTCAAAATACTTCCTTCAGTGCTGTTTTATAACGGCAGGGAAAGTTGTGGAGCAAGCAGGGATACATTGCGCACCCCCGGCAGTGATTTCAATTCCCGCATCAACTCATCAGCGCTAGTGCTGGTCATTTCGGCCAAACGCAGTTCATAGATGATTTCCCACCCTTCCCCTTCCGTCTCATAAGAGCGCATGCGGGCATCCAGAGTATGGCGCTGCAGGATCTCGCGAACTTGCTCTCCGTCATACGGCATCTGGCCAGAAAAGGACAGCACGAAATCCTGGTTTTGTGATTGCCCATAACGAATGTAATACAGCACCCCTACCACTGCCATGATGAACAGGGATGAAACCAGCACTACGCCCCAATTGTATGTACCCGCCCCCAATCCAACCGCGATGACCCAAAAAATAAAGACCATGTCGCGTGTGTCTTTGATGGCGGTACGGAAGCGTACAATGGATAGCGAACCGATCAAGCCCAGCGAAAGTACCAGATCGCCGCGGATGTACAGCATTACCAGGGTCACAATGGGTGCCATCAGCACCAGTGAGGTCATGAAGGAATGTTCGTAGTTCAATCCACGGTGGGTGCCTTTATACAATTGCGAGATCAGACCGCCAACGACGACAGCCAGCACTAAAGAAAACAGGACATCCACTATTTCGGGTCCATTGAATAATAATTTATTAATTAATTCATTCATGATTAGTTCTCTCCAAGAGGTGGGGTCTTTTTTCAAAGACACAAGTAAGTAATTATATATTTACAAATGGAAGGTTCCCTAGTCAATTTTACATTTCATTAGACTTTTCTAGATTCAAAAAACCGCCAAAACACACGTGCTAAAAATAGTTTTCACCAGAAACAGGTTCGCACTTAAAAATATAACAGTTCGCCTAAATGCAATCATATCTCAATATCCCTCAGCTTTTAATGATAAAAAAAGATAAAATACACATAATTCCACATAGTTACCTTAAAAAATAGAATGAATAGTAATAGTAATCTCTTTCGTTCAATCGATGAATACATCTCTTCATTCCCATCAAATGTTCAAGAGAAATTGAAAGCAATTCGGTCAGCGATCCACGCGGAAGCTCCCCAAGCGGAGGAAAGGATCAGCTATCAGATGCCCACCTATTTCCTGAATGGGAATTTGGTGCATTTCGCCGCTCAAAAACACCACATCGGTTTCTATCCAACCCCCAGCGCCATCCAGAAATTCCGGGGCGAACTCTCGCCATACAAGTATTCCAAGGGCGCTGTGCAATTCCCGCTCGACCAACCCCTGCCGCTCGACTTGATCAGCCGCATGGTCGCCTTCCGCGTGCAGGAGAATCTGCCAAAAAAGGCATCCAAGAGGTAGTGAAGAGGATGATCAAAATAGAAAATGGAAAATGAAGCATTGATCCAATGGCTGCTGGCAGGTGATCCCTCCATCCGTTGGCAGGTCATGCAGGACCTTCTTGTTTGTGATGAAAAGGTTTGTGCCCACGAAAAGAGCCAGGTTGCCGTACGTGGTTGGGGAGCCAAGCTGCTTTCCTTTCAAGATGTAGATGGGCGTTGGGGAGGTCAATTGTATAACCATAAATGGTTATCAACCACCTACTCTTTGCTGCTCCTGCGTCGAATGGGTTTATCATCCGACCATCCCCGCGCTCGGCAGGCTTGCCGTCTGCTGCTGGAAGGTGGTTTTCAAAAGGATGGATATATCTGCTTTGCTAAAACAGTAAAGACGGCTGATATCGGCGCGAACGCCATGCTTCTTTCACTTTTAACGTATTTTGAGATTCGCGAAGAACGTACTCAAATTTTGTTGGATTTTTTGCTTTCGCAGCAATTAGAAAATGGCTGTTGGCAGCCTGAACCGGGAATCTCCAACTTGAAATATATCTGCGATACTACCTGGTTGTGTCTGGAGGCTTTGCGGGAGGCGCAAAAATTTTATCCGCAGCTCACAAGCCAGCTTGAACAAAACTTGGCGCGTGGTTTAGAGTTTTTTTTAGACCACCGCTTGTATCAGAATGAAGGAGCGCCCATTCATAAAAACATGACTCTTTTTTCATTTCCACCGCGCTGGCATTTCGACATTCTGGCAGGTTTGGATTTTTTTCAAAAATGCCGAGCGGAAAGAGACCCGCGTCTAAAGGATGCTGTTGGCTTGCTTTTAGCCAAGCGCAATAAAGATGGCAGCTGGAATTTGCAGCATCGCCATGCAGGCCAGACTTTCTTTGAAATGGAAGTGATTGGGCAACCTTCTCGCTGGAACACTCTGCGTGCTTTGAGGGTGCTTAAATGGTGGTATGAAAAATGACTCGGCTTTTTGTGCCGAATGAGGAATATCGATTTTTACGCTGCTGCACGGCTTGACAAGGATTTCAAGCACTTCTATAATAAGCGCGCTTTCCTCGCTAGCTCAATTGGCAGAGCGCGCGGCTGTTAACCGCTAGGTTCCAGGTTCGAGTCCTGGGCGAGGAGCTTGGTTTTTAAAGCCTATCCCCCCTGTTGACCTTCGTTTTTGCATCCATCAGCTGATATACAGACCACCATTGACTGGCAGGGTAACTCCGGTGATATAAGCCGCCTGTTCGGATGCCAGGAATGCCGCCGCCTGCGCGACGTCTTCAGGCGTGCCCAGTCTGCCCAGCGGCACCTTTGCGGCGTATTCCTGGCGTTTGCCCTCCAGTTCCCCGCCCCAGCCTTCGGTATCGATCCAGCCTGGCGCGATGGCATTCACTGTGATGTTGAAGCGCGCATACTCGCGCGCCAGCGAGCGCGTCAATCCCAGCAAAGCTGCTTTGGAGGCCGAGTAGTGCGTGTGCCCGCCAGTGGAACCCTGCTGGGCTGCCAAAGAGGAAATGTTGATCACGCGCCCCCAGCGGTTGGATCGCATATTCGGCAGCACCGCGGAGCAAAAATTGAAAGCCCCATCCAGATTGACTCTCAATACCGCCTGCCAGTCCGCCAACGTCATTTGGTCGAAGGGCTGGGTCGGGCGGATGCCGGCATTGTTCACCAATATATCAATATGCCCAAATTCATCTAAAACGCTGGCTGCCGCAGCGCATACTTGCGCCGGATCGGTCACGTCCACCTGCCGGAAAGCTGCCTGCAAACCTGCTTCGCGAAGCTCGCGCGCGGTCTGCTCGCCGGACTCGGTAATATCAGTAATGATCACTGCTGCCTGGCGTAGGGCAAATTCACGCGCGATAGCTTTGCCGATTCCGCGGGCTGCGCCGGTGACTAGCGCCACTTTGTCTGTCAAATGCATTTTGCCTGCCTTTCTAATAAAGAGCCACGTTTTTTATGCCCACGTGGTCGCGGGTTTTAGCCAGCAGATCAGCCACCTCATCCAGCTTGCCGGTGGCGCTGATCAAACGCTCACATCCCAACCGTCCTTGGCTCAATAATTCCAGCGCCCACTGATAAGAGGTGTTGGTATAACTGACTGAACCGGTGATGATCGTTTGGTCATAATGCAGTTTATTGAGATTGAAGGAAACCTGCGTATCATGCCCGGCGGATGCCAGCATGACCACCCTGCCGCCCTTGCGCGCCATACGGATGGCGGATTCTGAGATCGGCTGGCTGCCAATGGCACACAGCACGCTGTCAGCGCCAAGCCCGCCGGTGAATTCATGCACGATTTTTTCAACATCCTCCTCTTGCGCGTGCATCACCCGATCAGCGCCTAATTGCTTGGCAAGTTCCAGGCGTTCGGGCAGCAAGTCAGAGATCAAGACCCGATAACCCAAGACCTTATAGAGCTGCAGGCAAACCAGCCCCATAAAGCCAGCCCCAAGTACCACCGCACAACCTGGTGTAGTGCCAGCAGAGCGCAAGACCCCATTCGCGCAGGCAGCCACTGGCTCGATGATGGCTGCATCTTTGAAGGCAAGGCTGTCAGGAATTTTCACCACATTCTGCACAGGCACCGCGATACGCTCACAGAAGGCGCCGTTCATGGAAAAACCGACCACCACATAATTTTCGCACATGCCCATGCCTTCCAAAGCCGTCCTACCGCTCTGGCAGCCAGCACAATGCCCGCAGGTGATCACCGGAGCGACCGCCACTCGGTCGCCTGGTGCCAAGTGTTTTATAGAATCATCCCCTAAGTTTGTTATGATTCCAGCTGGTTCATGTCCCAAGATAAAAGGAAGAAAAGGCGCTTTGCTGGCTCCGGTGAACTTCTTCACGTCAGTAGCACATACGCCGCAGGATTTTACCTCGATCAGCACTTCTCCTGGTTTGGCAGCCGCATCCGCGACCTGTCTGATCTCGACTTTTCCAGGTTCTATGAGTACAGCAGCTTTCATGATTCTCCTGTTTAGATTAACTTATAATTAGCAAGGAGGGCTGTTAGAGCGTTGCTCTAACAGCCCCTCTACCCTCTACCTTATCACGGATATTGATCCGGCAAGGCAGATATTAAAAGCCACCCGTAAAGAGCGACGCAAACCAGGATGTTACCCAAGACCATGGATAAATGGTCAGCGCGGAAACCTCGGAAACACCCTCGGGAATGGTGCTGCCAGCCGCCAGGCTGAGTTCGGTGACCAAGGGAGCAATGCTGGTAGCCATCCACAGGCTCACTGCAATGGCAACCGTACCATACAGCACACCCTTGATGATGTTGTTCTTGAACATAGCCATTGGCATGGCAACCCAGAAACCCAGGAACGCCAGGTCAGCCAAAGGCAGCAGTTTGTTGCCCGGCAGAATCGCAGCTAGGAACAGGGTGATGGGGATCAATAGTACCGCCACCACGATCGCTGAGGGCTGTCCTACGCCCACTGCGCAGTCAAGACCAATATAGAATTCTCTGCCTGGGAAGCGCTTGGAAAGCAGTTTGCGAGCCGCTTCGGAGATGGGGAATAACCCCGACATCAAATTTTTGATCATTTCAGGCATCAGCAGCAGGATAGCTGCCACGATGACGCCAGTCTGCAGCGCAGCAATGACCGTATAACCCGCCACCAGGGAAAGAACGAAACCGATGATGAGGCCTAGTACGGTGGAGTTGCCCAAGGGGCCAATCTTCTTCTGCAGGGATTCGATATCAGCTTCCCAATCCTTCAAACCAGGGATGCGATCGAACAGCCACATGAACGGCCAGGCCAGCAAACCAAAGAAAGAAGAGAAGGGATGCGGGAAGGAAATGCCCGGCATGTTGTAATACTTCTCAATATATTTGGCTTGCAGGTCGCCCAGCACAAGTGAAACTACGCCCGTGAAGACGAATGCCAGAAATCCAAAGAAGGCATTGCCAGTCACGCCCTGTACGCACGCCCAGGAGAACATCCACGGCCAAAAATTCCACACATCAATATCAACGGTTTTAGTGGCTTTCAGCAACAGCATGACAAAATTTACCAGCATGCCGAGTGGGATCATGAAAGCGGCAGCAGGTAGTGAAAAAGCGATCGGGAAGTGAAGACCAACGCCGACGTCGGGAATGGAGAGCGCCAAGCCGGTTTTTTCCACGATAGCGCTAGCCAGAGGCCCGATGTTGGATGCAACTACACCGATCATGACGTTTAAGCCGAAGAAACCGATGCCCACGCGCAAACCGTTCACGAACGCCTGACCGGGTTTGATCTTGAAGGCTATACCGATAAAGAACAGCGCGATGGGTAGCATAACCGTCGCCCCGAGCGAGTTGATCCAACCAAAGAACACACCAATTGCATTAGCGATTGCACTCATTTTTTTACCTCCATAAAAATTGAAAACAAATTATTTTTTCTTGAACTTTGATTCTCTATTTCTTATCTTTCACCTCCTGCAGTTTATGAACAATTTTTTCCAGGGTTTCATCAAATCCGATGCCGGTGATGATGGACGAACTGGCCACCACTGGAACGCTGTAGATGTCATTCAATTCCGAGGCGGAAACCACCAGGTCAAAGTTATCCACCACCATTGCCAGATCCATGACTTTGACTTCCGTGATCTCTACCTCGATGCCTTTCTCCAACAGAGCATCTTTCAATTTCGCGGCAATCCAGCCCGAAGTAGCATATCCGGATCCACACACGGATGCGATCTTATAGATGCGCTTGGGTTCCATGTTTGCTCTCCTTTATGATTTAAAGTTTTTTTCAAAAGCAGCTTCAGCTGCCATATTTTCATGGATAACCATTTTGACGGCTTCCAGCATCTTGACCGGCTGCGCACTCTGCCAGACGTTTCTGCCAACTGCAACCCCCATGGCGCCTCCCGCCATAGCCCCCGCAACCATTTTTAGAAAATCGAGCGGATCCTCAGCTTTCGGCCCGCCGGACATTACGATCGGCACCGGGCAGGATTCAGTCACTTCGCGGAAAGTTTCTGGATCGCCGGTGTAATACGTTTTTACGATGTCCGCTCCCAATTCAGCGCCGATGCGCGCAGCGTGTTTGAGATACTTGGCTTCCAGGATGTTCTCCATTCCGTATGGGTACATCATTGCCATCAGCGGCATGCCGCTTTGTTCGCACTCCAGAGCAACCTTGGAGAGGTTCTGGATCATTTCATGCTCGTATTCTGCTCCCACAAAGATGCGCATGGAAACACCGTTGGCGCCGATCTGGCAGGCATGTTCCACCGTGTCTACCAGATACACTCGGCTGGCATCCGGCCCTAAGGTAGTGGCAGTTGTAATGGAAAGCAGAAAAGGCATGCGCTGGGCAGCCAACACAGGCATAGCTTTTTTTATGTTGCCAAAGTGGGTGAAAAGCGTGTCTGGTCTTCCAGCGCAGATGGTTTTCATAGTGGCGATGGGATCGATCAATCCCTGGCAAGGACCGATGGCTGGATTGTGATCCATGGCAACGCATACTTGTTTGTGACTGCTTTGGTTGATGATTTGGGCTAATCGGAATTCTTTACCAATCTGAGACATTGCACTCCTCTTTGTTAAATAGATTTCAAGAACGGTTCGATGATTTTGTATGCTTGCACTGCTTGGGTGGATGTAGCTATTTGTTGCACGATCTCTTGGTTGCCGAGAACATTCGAGATCCAGCGCAGCACGGCAATCTGGTCGCCTTTTATAAAAGACATCAAAAAGACCAGAGAAACCGCCAATGTTCGGCGGGGGTTATCCATAGCTTTAAAATCGACAGGCTGTTCTAAGACCGCCAAGGCGATGCCGGTCGATTTGACGCCGATCGGGTCTGCATGCGGTACGGCCGAGGCGAATGGCAGAGTAGGTAATCCGGTGGGATGCTTTTTTTCGCGTTCAATCACTTGGTGATAGTATTCTTCTGTGACGTACTCTTTTTCCACCATTCGTGAACAGAGATAATGAATGACCCCTTCTTGACCATCATTGAAGATTTGCGGGTGAATAAAGATCATTTCGGTTGAGAAAATATCCAAACTCATGCATGCTTTCCTTGATGTTTTTCCAATCCAGTGTAGCATCGATCACAGGGCAGCACTGTTTCACAATTCCATGATTAAATGTATGAAGAGTGGATAACCGCGCGAGGTAATTCACCCGTAGAATATACTTGGGATCCTTCCGCACTGGAGGAAGATGTTTCAGAAGATCATTCTGTGTCTGTCATCCAACGGTAAAAAAGTATTGGCAGCCTTGCTCGAACACAAACAGGCTGTCAGTGCACAGCATTTAGCTGACCAGGTGGGTCTATCCATCTCGCAAGTCCGTTATTCAATAAAAAAAATCGGGGCGTGCTTGACATTTGCAGGAATTGAGGTGCAGCAAAAACCGAATGAGGGCATCCTCCTGGTGGCCAATGAAAAGGAAAAGAAAGAACTGCGGGAAGCCTTGCAGAACATGGATGTGCATTTTAGCGCATTGAATCAAAATGAACGATTTAGGCTCCTGCTGCAGATCTTGTTGACCGATCCAAACAATTACACCCTCTCTGAAATCCGCGCTCTGACTCAAACCTCCTATACCAGCTTCTATCGCGACCTTGATAAGGTCAAAGAATGGCTGCAATCCTTCTCTCTGTCGCTTGTAAATAGACGCAACGGCCCTCTGAAGATCAAAGGAGAAGAATTGAAAGTGCGTGAGGCTGTTCAAGAAGTTTTGTTCCAAAATCTTGGACAGGAGTATCTAATCCAAGCCTGCGTTCTGCCAGTTGAGGAAATCGAGTTGGTGAATTTAGACAAGAGCGCTTTTTTTATTCAAAGTCAGAAATTCATTCAAAACATGCGGCTGCCGGCCTGCGAAAAACACATCCGTTCCCTGGAGGTGAAAACCCAACGCCGTTTGTTCGATCGCGTTCACATCGAACTCAGTCTGTATCTGGGTGTAGCCCTCTCGCGTTTGAGAACAGGTAATTACCTAAAAAAAGCCGTGGGTGTTGGAGTTGCCAGCAGTGAGAAATTGAAGCGCGAAGCGGGTTTGATTTGGGATGCCTTGGTAGATGATATCCAAAGAGAACAGCTTGACCAAGAAAAAGCGCACCTAGCCTTTCTTTTAGAACAATGCTTTCAATATGGTGTGAATGAATCCGGACAGGGTGAGCGTGAGGTACTGCACATCGGCAAGAAAAAAAATAGAGTGCTGGCCAATCAAATAGTAAAGGAAATTGCCAAATACTTGCATGCGGGTTTGTATGAAGATCGCCAATTAATTCAGTGCATCGAGTGGGAGTTGGAACACTTTCAACATAACGGGGAACGCGACGAATTTGTGGCAGGGGATGCCTTTAACCCGGAAAAACCCGCAAGCACCATCGAACAGGTACTGATGAGGATCTTGACCCCTATGTTGAAAAACGAAGATTTTACCCAATCCGAACTCATGTTGCGCCGCATGTGCAACCACGCCCGTACTGCTTTAGAACGTGTGCGTGCAGCCTCCTTCCAGAGAAGAGTGCTGCTTGTCTGCGGTGCGGGCGTGGCTACTGCTTTCTCATTGAGGAGTCAATTGAATACGCGCTTTCCGCAAATTGACGTGGTAGATATGGTCTCGGTGTTTGAATTGGTGCACAAGTTGAACCTCATCGAGGGCTGCGACGCTATCATATCTACGGTTCCGCTGGGAAGCATTACTCCCATCACGCAAATCCACGTGAATTCCTTTTTATCGAATGAAGATGTTGAAAATATCAAGAACACGCTAGGGTTGGAACAGAGCCAATCACTTTCTATCGCACCTCCTCCCAATCAGTCCTATACATTCCAAGAGATTCTAAATGAAAAGGTCATAGAGACCGATGTGAATGCCAATCTGCCAGCCAGGGTGATTGAAGAGGTAGGCAGATTGTTGCTGGAAGTGGATGCGATTTGGCCGAGTTACATCAAAGCTATGCAGAATCTTTACAACTTATATGGGGCGTATATGGTGATTGCTCCCAATACCGCCCTGCTGCATGCCGGTCCGGAGATGGGTTCCAAAAAACTCGCTATCAGTTTGGTTACTTTGCACTCGCCGATCCATTTCGGGCATAAGGTATTCGACCCAGTGAGGATCGCCATGGCATTCTCCTCGCCTGTGAATTCTGTTCACACCAGCACTCTTTCGGAAATTTTTAATTTTTTTGCCGTACCCGAAAATCGCGAAAGAATCATCCGTGCCGCCAATGCGCACGAAGTCTTGTCAGCCCTGCAAAAAACTGAATGATTTGTTTAAAAACAACGGGGAGGCTTCGTGTCCACTGCAACAATCCCGTAGATGTGAATTGTCGAATTGTCGCCTGCATGGTAGCATAATCTTCCACTGCTTTAAGGGCGCAAGGTAAAATTTTATAGCCATGATGACAACCGCTTTTGAAATGAACGCTCCAGGCATGTTCGATTTGCGCAGTTTGCTGCACGCCCATGGCTGGATTGATCTGCTGCCGAATGCTCTTCATGCCAATGGCAATATCCTTGAACGGGTGGATGCTCTCGCCAGCGGGCAGGTAGTCCTGCTGCGTGTAGGCGAAAGGACAGCCGGCAGCCAAAAGAAGATCGTTGCGTACGTCCAACACACGCAGAGAATATCTCAAAAAGATTTGGATGAACTGCGCGCTGGTGTAAAACGCATGCTGCGTTTGGATGAGAATTTCGAGGAATTTTACGCCTTGTGTTCCCACGCGGGTGCGCCCTGGAATCAGATGCCTGTAGGTTGGGGCAGGTTGCTGCGGTCACCGACCGTGTTTGAAGATTTGGTAAAAGTGATTTGCACCACCAACATGCAATGGGCTGGGACAAAGCGCATGGTCAGCGAGCTGGTGAGCAATTTCGGCAAACCTTTTCCAGAACAAGCCTGC
>CAYVJI010000055.1:0-11523 GCA_964451805.1 uncultured Pelolinea sp.
AGCGAATCCGCTCGGTTAAGGGTGCGGATATGATTGTCGTCTTGGATGATGGCAAGATTTCTGGCATTGGAACACATGAAAAGTTAATGGCTGACAATGAAATCTATCAAGAAATTAATTTATCCCAACAGGAAGGGGTGCTGGTGCAATGAGTGATCAGAAAAGAATTACAACCCAACCAGCAGCCCCTGGACCGCGCCATGGACCAGGGTCGATGCCTAAGTTTGAAAAACCGAAAGATATCAAAAAAACCATTTTGCGCCTCTTGGGGTATATGTCAGAGCGTAGAATCTTGCTGTATGTGGTGATCTTACTGCTGCTACTCAGCTCGGCAGGCTCTCTAGCAGTAAACTACATGATTAAGCCTCTCATAAACCAATATATATTGCCAGGCGATTTTCAAGGCCTGGCGCTTGCATTGGTGGGAATGGCTGGAATTTACGGGATCAGCATTGGCGCTTCTTATGGTCAAAGCCGCCTTATGCTGCAGATTGCTCAAAAGACCTCAAACACAATTCGGAAAGATCTATTCGTCAAGTTGCAGAATTTGCCCTTATCCTATTTTGATGCGTACACTCATGGCGAATTAATGAGCCGTTTCACCAACGATGTGGACAATATCCAATTGGCTTTTGAGCAAAGTCTGGTGCAGATGGTTTCAAGTGCTTTGATTTTCATTGGGTCAATCCTGATGATGGTTTTTCTAAGCCCCTTGCTTTCATTAATATCCGGTTCGATCCTAGCCATGATGTTCCTTGCCGCACGTTTGCTGACTAGTCGAAGCGGTAGGTTCTTTAAAGCGCAGCAAGCGAACCTTGGTAATTTAAATGGGTATATAGAAGAAATTGTTGAAGGGTTGAAGGTTGTGAAAGTCTTCAATTATGAAAATACCGCGCGTCAAGAGTTCCAGGTACGAAATGAATCTTATCGTAAGGCGGCCACCAGTGCTAATGTCTATGCAGCCGTCATCATGCCGGTGGTCATGAATTTGAACAACATCTCTTATGCCGCAATCGCTCTTTTCGGTGGGTTGCTGACAGTTTTGGGACGCTTTGATGTGGGTTCGTTAGCAGCTTTTCTGCAATATGCACGCCAGATGGGGATGCCGGTGCAGCAGATCTCCAACCAAGCCAATACGATCCTGGCAGCATTAGCGGGAGCGGAGCGTGTTTTTGATGTGATGGATCAAGTACCCGAACAAGACAACGGAAAGATACGACTTGTGGGTGCGAGCAAAGATAGCAATGGTTTCGTGGAAGTGGATAGAAATGGCATTCACCCTGCGCATTGGGCTTGGAAAGTCCCGCACCCGGATGGTTCAGTGGAATTCATTGAGCTGAAAGGGGATGTGCGTTTTCATGATGTGACTTTTGCTTACGAGCCTGGGGTGACAGTGATCAATCGAGTTTCTTTGTACGCGAAGCCTGCTCAAAAAATTGCCTTTGTGGGCTCCACAGGTGCTGGTAAAACGACTATTACGAACCTGATCAATCGTTTTTATGATATCCAACAAGGCGCAATCACTTTTGATGGCATCGATATTCGCGAAATACGTAAAGATGATCTGCGTAAATCGTTGGGGATGGTGTTGCAGGACACACATTTGTTCACCGGGAGCGTGATGGAGAATATCCGATATGGACGTTTGGATGCGAGCGATGAGGAATGCATTGAGGCAGCGAAGAAAGCTAGTGCGCATTCATTCATCAAACGCCTACCGCTAGGCTACAACACGACCATAACGGCTGATGGGGCCAATCTATCTCAAGGACAACGTCAGCTTTTAGCGATTGCAAGGGCTGCCGTAGCGGACCCGCCAGTTTTGATTCTGGATGAGGCTACCAGTTCAATTGACACACGCACTGAAAAATTGATTGAAAAGGGCATGGATGCAATCATGCATGGTCGCACTGTATTTGTGATTGCACATCGTCTCTCGACTGTGCGCAATGCCAATGCGATCATTGTTTTGGAAAATGGTGAGATCATTGAACGTGGCGACCACGATGATTTGCTGGAACAAAAAGGTCGTTATTACCGCTTATATACCGGTCAATATGAACTGGATTAAGCTGATTTAAATAAAAGACTTGCACTGATTACACGCCGATGTTTGCTGATTTACAGCAAGTCTATAGAAGGTGCTGTGTATCGTTTATGCGAACGATCTGCTTTGATCCATTTTCATTAAGGATCAACTCACTGATGCTGCAGGTATTAAGAAGAATCGGTTGCAGATGATCAAAATGTTCTTTAGGCAAGATGGCTTTGAAAAAGTAATTTCCGATAACACCATGCGCTACGATCAGAATTCTGCCATTTGGTACGTACTGTTGAATGATCCGCCAACTTTTGCGGGCTCGCTTGTATACGTGCCGTGAGTACTCACCACTTACCTGAGCCAGAATTATTTTGATATACAACTGAAGCCGCTCCCTAAAGTGAGTGTGAGGCGAGGGAGCTTCAAAAAATGAACCGCCTTCCAACCAGCCAAAATTCATTTCCCGTAGGTCATTAAGAATAATGGGTTGAATAGATTTTTCCGCGCATATGATGTTAGCTGTCTCGCGTGCGCGGCCTTGCGGACTGCAGAAGACTGCGTCAAAATGAATGCCTGCTAAAGCCTGAGCAGTCTTCTGCGCTTCAATTCTGCCTTTGCGGCTGAGCGGACTATCTGTAGCACCCTGAACTTTTGCCGCTTCTAAATCTTGAGTGGTGCCATGGCGGATGAAAAAAATATGCTGCATGAGGTTGTTATTGTACATGGTTATTGTAGAAGAAAAACAGAAAGACCTTGGAGGTTTGTCTTTTGACGAGCCAATCTGCCTCGGATATACTAAACATGCTTTTGATAGAGATTTTCGGAGGTTTTTATGACATCCAGCAATGTTTTCAAACTTACTTATGCTACCATGTTCAATCCGCCCGAAGAACTGCACCAGCGTTTTGAATCCACGTTGGCTCAGGTGAAATCGGGGCTGGGCAATGAATATGCCATGCTGATTAATGGGAAAGACAAAAAAGCGCAAGCAACTTTTGAAGACCGCAGTCCAATCAATACAGATTGGATTTTGGGGTATTTCCAACAAGGCAACCAGCAGGATGCTGCTGAAGCTATTCAAGCAGCGCGGCAGGCGTTTCCAGATTGGAGCGCTAGGCCGTGGCAGGAACGGGTTGCCTTGCTGCGTAAAGCGGCAGATTTGATTGATGAAAGGATTTTTAAGATTGGAGCGGTTATCGCGCTTGAAGTTGGCAAGAATCGTATGGAAGCTCTGGGGGATGCCGCCGAAACAGCCGATTTGATCCGCTACGCTTGCGACCAAATCACTGCTAATGATGGTTTTATTAAAAAAATGGGCAGCGATCCATTACAGGGATACAAAGCGGTCAATTTTTCCACATTAAAACCCTATGGCGTCTGGCTGATTATCAGCCCATTCAATTTTCCAAGCGCTTTAACAGGAGGTCCGGCTGGTGCTGCTTTAGCGGCGGGAAACACGGTGGTGATTAAACCTGCCTCGGATACCCCTTGGACTTCGCGTTTATTGGCAGAATGTTTCCGTGATGCCGGTTTGCCGAATGGTGTGTGCAATTATGTCACAGGCCCCGGCAGCACGTTAGGGCAAGCCTTGATCGATAATCCGCAGGTGGATGGTGTCACATTCACCGGTTCGCATGCAGTGGGCATGCATATCTTCCGCAGTTTCGCCCAAGGTGGGTATGTCCGCCCGACTATATTGGAGATGGGTGGCAAAAATCCGGCTGTTGTCAGTCAGCATGCAGACATAGAAGAAGCTGCGTTGGGAATTGTCCGGTCTGCTTTTGGATTGCAGGGTCAAAAATGTTCAGCTTGTTCGCGTGTATTTATTGAAAAACCAGTCTACCAGGCAGTGTTAAACCGTATGGTTGACTTAACTCGAAAATTGACCATCGGCGATCCTACCGAACGCAGCATATATCTTGGCCCCGTGGTGAATCAAAATTCCTATCAGGAATACCAAACCTATATCAACGAAATGGAAAAAGCCGGCGGACGTTTTCTAACTGGCGGAAAAATTTTGATTGATGGTGATTTTAATAAGGGATATTTTTGTGCCCCCACCATTGTTGTAGATCTGCCAATCGAGCAGCGTCTTTGGAAGCATGAAATGTTTATTCCAATCACTACCTTGATGCCTGTAGAGGATCTAAAGGAAGCTATGCATTACGCCAATGATGTTCCCTATGGCTTGACTTCAGGTTTCTACGGGTCTCTTGAAGAAGCCAAATGGTTCTTTGAAAATATTCAAGCCGGAGTAAATTACGTCAACCGGCCGCAGGGCGCAACAACAGGCGCTTGGCCTGGATTCCAGCCTTTCGGTGGATGGAAGGGTTCCGGTTCGAGTGGAAAAAATGCTGGAGGACTGTATTATGTCCAGCTTTATATGCACGAACAAATCCAGACCTTGATTCAAAAATCATAGAAAAAACAATCTAGAATTTGGATTATGACACACACTATTTCTCAGTTATTGAGGAAGGCGGTTTAATTATGTCATTCGTGATGTATTTTTCCAAATGGTTCAGATTGGCTGAAGATTCAGGGATGGCTTTCCCCTTAATTGATATGCCCGCTTTATGTACTGATTGCGGATCCCCACTAACCAGAGGGTGCCAATTGGGTAGAGATTTTCCCTCCAATATCAAGCGATAGGCGCAGGTTGGTGGCAGCCAATGCAATTGAGCGACTTTAGAGGGAGTAAGCTTGATGCAGGTGGGCATGGCGCTTTTGCGGTCAGTATACAGCTGGCATGTGCAGGTATCCAAATCTAGAAAACGACAGGCGACATTGGTCAAGTCAACTTGCCCATTGGCTTCATCTTCAAGTTTGTACAAACAGCAAATACCGCAGCCATCACATAACGATTCCCACTCATCCAGACTCATCTCGGTGAGTTTTTTCGATTCCCAAAAAGGCTTAGTCTTTTTCATCGTGCAGCATGGTTGCTGTGATCAGCAGCCTTTTTTAACAATTCTGCCAGCTTGCGAGCCTGCTCGGCAGTAAGAAAAATATTGGTCTCGCCTGCATATAAGACCTTTTCTTCTTCGGGACCATATTCCTTGAGACAGACACATATATTGTCGTCAAAATCCCGGTCTTTGGGATCAAAAAAGATGTCAATGACCAGACTTCCATTCAAAAGTTCCAATGCCATCTCTACCTCCATGTAATAATTGAAGAAAGATCAGGGTACAAATAATGATAACGTATCTTTGATGAAAAATGCAAATTCCATTGTTCTAATTTGAGGATTGTGTGTTATTAATTTATACATATAACCAATCGAAAAATATTCGGATGGAGAAAAAATGATTTCCCTGAAAAAGATGCTACGGTTGATGGTCTTGCTTGAATTGGGTCTGGCTGTGATTCTTACAGGCTGTTCACAAGAAAAGAACCAGGTCGTTGATATTGGCATTCCGGTATTAGAAGAGTTGAAAAATGCCAAAGGCAAATTGGTGTTCGCAGCCCAAATGGATAGTAAATCCATGTTCGATATTTTTTTCATGAATATGGAAAACCAGAAGGTTTACCAATTGACGAAACAAGCGGCTGCGGATATTTCCCCCGATTTTGCCGCGGATTCCAGCCTGATGGTCTTTTCCTCCAACCGATTTGGAACTTATGATATCTTCGGTATGCCTTTGCCGGAGGGAGAATCGCAAAGGTTGACGACTTTTCAGGCGGAAGAGACTGAGCCGCGCATTTCGCCAGACGGTTTGCAAATTGCTTTTCAATCCGATAGCAGCGGCGATTATGATATTCTGACGATGACCAGGGAAGGGGATGCCATTGAACGATTGACGATTGAGGATTCTCAGGAAACCCAGGCGAATTGGTCTCCAAATGGCGATCAGCTGACTTTTGTCTCAGACCGGGACGGGGATTTTGAAATCTTTATCATGAAATCTGATGGCAGTGCTGTTAAGCAGTTGACCAGCAATACCCACTATGATGCAGCACCGGTTTGGTCGCCCGATGGCGCGACGATTGCTTTCATTTCGAAACGCGATCAGCATTTTCAGTTGTTTTCATATCATCTGCAGGGTGGTGCTGAACAACAGCTAACAGAAAGCAGTGCTACAATCCATTCCCCAGTTTGGTCGCCGGATGGTGAATATTTAGCGTATGTGAGCGACAGCGAAGGTGTCAGCCAGATCCACGCCCTCGATGTCAAAACGGGTGAAGAATACCTCATTGCCAGCGGCTATTATAAATATGCGGGATTGTCATGGGTTGAATAATAAAAAAGCCGCGCTAAAAAACGCGGTTTTCGCGTATTAATAAAGTGGGATTTAATGCTGGCCTTTACTGTTAACCGAACCGAGACCGCTGATATTTTGATCTACCTGCGGATTGGTTCCGAAGTATGAAACAGATCCGACTCCGCTCACATTCACATCCAATGTATCCTCTACCCAAACGACAGCGCTGCCTGCGCCAGATAAATTGATCTGTGCTTGATTGCTGCGCAAATCCCCAGCTTCGTAACTGCCTACACCGCTGATGTCAATATCTTGTGTGTTTACCTGCCCAGCAATGACGATCGCACCCGCAGAAGCCAGATTGATTTCCAGCATGTCAGCTGACAGATCATCGATCTCCACACTACCTGCACCGGTCAGATCTACTTCAAAATTTTCTGTGTCAAGTTGGAAAATCTTGATCGCACCAGCTCCAGAAAGAGAAATGCGCTCAAGGTCTTTTACGATTAGAGTATAGACAACTCGACGGATTGGTCCACCGAAAAAACCGCGGCGCGTGCTGATGACCAATTCCCCATTTTCCACTTTGCTGGTAATGTAGCGTAGATAATCGCGTGGTGCTTCTATGGATAGAGCTTCTTCTTCACCTTGTTCAATAATGAATTCGCCGAAAGTCTCAATGCGAATCTTGTCAAAGCCGCTGACTGCTTCGGTGCGAGTCTGTATGCTGCCATCTGCGCATCCGGTTAGGGATAAAACCAAGATTACAAACAATATGGCTGATAAGATTTGATTGGTTTTCCGTTCCATCTTCATCACCTCAACATTCTGACTCATAAAATCCTTTTTCTTACCCATATACGCAGAATGTTAAAAAAAAGATTCTTGTTATTTAATGTATTTAAATAATTGGAAATTTGCTGCCGGGATTACTGCTTGGTTTCATCCCTGTTGAGTTGTTCTTTTTTCTTTATCCTTCGATTGCGATCATAGAAATAGAGAATGAGTCCATAGTTTATGACTGCAGCAACAAAAGTGACCCATCGAAAAACTAGTGCTAATCCCCCAGGTATTTTTGACAGAACTTGGCTGACGATCAATAACACCAGACCCAAGCCTAAACCAAGCGCATAATCTTTTTCCGGTAAGTAATCGTGAAATTTTCTGGGCATCATCTACTCGATTGAATTTATGATTGAAATTGATTATAACGGACATGCTGTATGCCGATCAGACCGACAGGTAATTTTGTTCCAATACGAGTTAATAATAGGAATTATTTCATGCTTTAAAAATTTCTCTTTTTTTGATCGCTTACTTGTGCGCCACATTTCCCGCAGAACCGATTTCCAGGGGGGATGGACGCTCCGCATTTCGGGCAAGTATTTTCCGCTGATATTTTTGGTGCAGCAAGAAAAGAAGGTGTGGTAAATGAAAAATCCTTGTCTTTTATTCTTTGCACGATGTCGCAGATTGCGTCCAATCGCTGTAGAATAACAATCAGGATGGGGGTTGTGATGAGCGCGATTGCTAAAAGCACGCGCACAAGCGGGTGTATGGTTGGATCCATGCTCTTATTTTAATGCAATCTGCGTCGGAAGTTTTTTCATTGCTGATATAATTGGACAAGCGTTCTATATTATGAAAAAAATTGCACGCGAGAAGGATGAGGGAAGAATGGATTTGTTTGAGCATGCTATGCAAGAAGCGCTGAAAAGTGAAGCACCTTTGGCAGCGCGCATGCGTCCACACAAACTTGAAGACTTTGTCGGTCAAGAGGAAATTATCGGGAAAAGATGTTTGCTGCGGCGCGCGATTGAGGCAGATCGATTATTCTCATCCATTATTTTATGCGGTCCACCTGGCTCAGGAAAGACTACCCTGGCACGCTTAATTGCCAATTATAGTCAATCGCACTTTTCAACGATTTCAGCGGTCATGGCGGGGAAAAGCGAACTGAAAGAGATCATCAACGATGCGCAAGAACGCCGCAGTCTATACCGCAAACGGACAATTTTGTTTGTTGACGAAGTGCACCGTTGGAACCGAGCCCAACAGGATGCGTTATTGCCCAGTATAGAAAATGGCTTGATCATTCTGATTGGTGCGACCACGCAAAATCCATACTTCGATGTAATCCCCGCCCTTGTTTCCCGCTCACGTATCTTTGTGCTAAAACCACTAGACGAAAATGCATTAGGCATCCTCCTTGATCGTGCGCTGAATGATAAAGAATATGGTTATGGCAGACGATCTATTCAAATCAGCGATGATGCCCGCACCCATTTGCTGCGCATGTCCAATGGCGATGCCCGCAGCCTGCTGAATGCCTTAGAGTTGGCAGTCGAATCCACTCCTGTGGATTCAAGCAGAACCATAACAATCGATCTGCAAATTGCCCAGGATTCGATCCAGCAGCGTGCGTTGCATTACGATAAAAACATGGATGAGCATTACGATACCATTTCTGCTTTCATAAAATCTGTGCGCGGATCAGACCCAGATGCGGCACTTTATTGGTTGGCGAAAATGATTCATGCCGGCGAAGACCCACGCTTTATTCTGCGGCGGCTGATGATTCTGGCTGGTGAAGATATTGGATTAGCCGATCCGCAGGCATTGCAGGTAGCCTCCTCTGCTGCGTATGCGTTTGAATACGTCGGAATGCCAGAAGGAATCTTCCCGATCGTGGAAGCTACCCTCTATTTGGCAACTGCACCGAAGTCGAATTCCGCCTTGGGATACTTTGAAGCCTTGAAGGAAATTGAGCTGCAAGGCGCGCACCCAGTTCCTCTGCACCTGCGGGATGCCAACCGGGATGCCAAGGGATTTGGACACGGTCAGGGTTATCGCTACCCGCATGATTTCCCCGGTCATTTCATTGACCAGCAATATTTGCCGGATGCTTTGCAGGAAAAACAATTTTATCAACCGTCTAAAGAAGGGTGGGAAGCTGAAATCACCCTGCGTTTTAACAAACTCAAAAAAGAAAAGAATTCTTCGCCTGATCAATCAAACAATGAAATGATTTGACATTAAAGCATGGGATAAAATATCATTTTTGCAAAAACTTTTTCTATGGTTAGTGTTAAAAAAATTTATAAATACTTTTGAGGTGATGCATGTCTTCATTCTTCGCGTACGATTATCAGGGAGCTCCATTTGAATTTTTGGGCATCGCTCATATTGGTGCTTTACTTTTTTTGATGGGTTTGAATTTTTTTCTTCTACGTTACCGGCACAAGGATGAGCTGACCCGTAAAAAAGTGCGCGTCACACTGGCTATCATTTTATGGCTGGATGAAGCATCTTGGCATCTATGGAATATCGTCCATGGAGTCTGGAATGTACAGGAACACCTGCCCCTGCATGCCTGTTCGATTTTAATCTGGCTGGCAGGATTCATGCTGATCTTCAAACAATACCGCATCTATGAATTTACGTATTTTATGGGTATTGCCGGGGCAATCCAGGCGCTGTTTACACCGGATATCGGCATCTATGGCTTTCCGCATTTCCGTTTTTTCCAAACATTCATTTCTCATGGTCTACTGGTCACGTCCGCGATCTTTCTGACGACAGTTGAAGGCATGCGACCAACCTGGCGGTCTATTCTGCGTGTTATTTTGATTGCCAATATTTATATGCTAGTAGTTTTTGGGATTAATCATTTAATAGGATCAAATTATTTATACGTTGCTCACAAACCTCCTGGTCCAACTCTGCTGGACGCCCTGCCAGATTGGCCGTGGTATTTGTTGTATATGGAAGCTATCGGCTTGGTGATGTTCCTGCTTTTATACTTGCCTTTTGCTATACAAGATCTGCGTCGTAAAAATCAAACAGCGCAAGTTGCATCGGAATAGAGGGATTCAATAGAAGGGATTATTGCGCGGATCGCTTTCGCCCGATGGCTTAAGCTGTTTTTTTCTTTCAATGTTAATTCCGCCATGGTCTTGCCAATCTCAGAAAAAAAGAAGATCGCATCGTAGCCAAAACCTGCGCGCCCCCGTTCATTTGGGATAATTTCTCCGCTGCAAGTGCCCATCGCATGCTGACATTCTCCATTGGGATGCGCCAATACTGCGCAACATACGAAACGCGCTTTCCAAGGTCTTGGAAAAGGTCTTATTTTTTCCAATAATAATTGGCGGCGGTCATGGTCTTGCGCTGATGGATCACTGGAAAAACGGGCAGAATATAAGCCCGGTTGACCTCCAAGAACCTCAACCTCCAAACCGGTGTCATCTGCTAAAGCGGGCAAACAGCTTGCTTGGCAGTATGCCATCGCTTTTATGTGGGCATTCTCCAAGTAAGTTGATCCACTTTCTTCCACATCCAGACTGAGTGAGAGATCTTGTGGTTTAACAACTTTAATCGGCAGTTTTTCCAAAAGACTAGCAATTTCAATGAACTTACCGGGATTGCTGGAGGCGATTAATAATTTTTGCATAAACAATTGTTAAATTTTATGATTTTTATTAAAAAAACTTGACGTGACAGAACGTGCGTGCTATAATCGGGCAAATTATACTAATTTTATTGGAATTATCGTGAATTCGTCCAATCGCATTTTCCGGTTCAATACAGGTTTCCTGATTAATCAACCTATTGGTTATACTCGCGAAATTCCAATTGATCTGGAACGGCATTCTTTCGACCCTGACCTGATTGTGAAAAAATTCAATGGTTGCCTCGCGCTGAACCGAACACAAAACGGTTTTCGGGTGCAAGCGGATTTTTCTGCCATTACTTCCACTGAGTGCGGTCGCTGTCTTGATAATTTTGACTTGAATTTGCACACAATTTTTGAAGAAATTTTTACTTTCGAAAATCATCCTTTATCCGAAGATGAATACATCATACCGGAAGATGGCAATGTCGATTTTGAACCATACATCCGAGATTATCTTCTATTGGAAATACCCATCAATCCGTTATGCAAACCGGATTGCCGGGGTTTATGTGCTGTATGTGGGCAGAATCTGAATATTGCAGACTGCGAGCATAAACCAAGGGATATGGAATTGACCACGCTGGGAAAATCTCTCCATTCTGCATTAATTGACTCGGATCAGAGAAAAAGCGCACCATTTGAGGAGTCATAAGGAAAGCTATGAAAGCAGCTATTCCGGAGAAAAAAGATGATGTTCTGGATTTGCTGTTTGAACGGGCGGACATCCAGGGGCATCTAACAATGGATGACCTGGAAGAGATCATTCCACAAAGCGAAGAGTACTCGCGAAACCTGAATGAAGTTGTGAATTTGCTGTCTGA
>CAYVJI010000056.1:0-11238 GCA_964451805.1 uncultured Pelolinea sp.
AATTGCCGGATTTGCTTGAATTTGGAATGCGTAATCGTTTTTTCGCTGCGCGAGTAAACCATCAAACGAGAATCATGACGGTTTTTCAATGGCACTTGGGCGATCAGCTCAGGTGGTAGGCAATAATCAAATTCTTCCGTTCTCACGTTATTCGATTAATTTCGGCTGTGTGGATTTTTCGGGAAAAACAACCTGTAAATGTTCGTAGGCTTTCTTGGTTGCTACCCGCCCTTGGGCGGTCCTCCCCAGAAAACCCAATTGCAGCAAATACGGCTCGACCACGTCCATGATCGTATCAGCTTCTTCGCTGATGGAAGCTGCGATCGTGCTCAAACCGACTGGTCCGCCGTTGTATTTCTGAATGATGGTCATCAGCACCATACGGTCGATCTCATCCAGCCCTAAGCTGTCAATGCTCAAAAGGTCCAAGGCTTCCAGTGCAGCGGTGCGTGTCAGGCATCCACTGGCGCGAACTTCCGCATAATCGCGCACCCTGCGCAGCAGCCTCAAAGCGACCCGTGGGGTCCCGCGTGATCTTCGTGCAATCTCATCCACACCTTCGGCTTCTGCCTGCATGCCCATCATTTCAGCGGCGCGCTCAATGATCTTGGTCAACGCTGCGCGATCGTAATAATCCACCCGGTAAACTGCTCCAAAGCGTGCCCGCAGTGGTGCGCTCAGCAGTGCCAGCCTGGTTGTAGCGCCAATCACTGTAAAATGCGGCAGCTTTAAACGAATCGATCGTGCTGAGGGCCCTTTGCCGATCACGATATCCAGCGCGTAATCCTCCATTGCCGGGTAAAGCACTTCTTCAACCGCTTTTCCCAGGCGGTGGATTTCATCAATGAAAAGGACATCCTGCCCGTTGAGATTGGTCAGGATAGCAGCCAGGTCGCCCGGTCGTTCAATAGCTGGTCCGGCGGTCACGCGAATGGTTGCGTGAATCTCGTTAGCCAGCACATGTGCTAGGGTTGTTTTTCCCAATCCGGGTGGACCGTAGAATAACACGTGATCCAAGGCTTCATTGCGTTGTTCGGCGGCTTTGATCAAAATTGCCAGGTTCTCACGCAGCTGGTCTTGCCCCACCACATCTGCCAGCAAACGCGGACGCAATGCATTCCCATATTGGTCTTCACTTGCCGGATCTGGATTGCTTATTCGTTGCTTTTCCAAGTCTGATCCCTGTAGGTCATTTATATGCAATTATAACTGCACCTGCTATTGCGGTATCCTGCTTACATTTGATATCATTAGCTGTAAATCCTTTCGTTGAATGGGAGCCTCAATGGACAACGTCTTTGTATCCGAACATCCGCTGGTAAAGCACAAATTATCAAAACTTCGGGATGTCAACACCAGTCCCAAAAAGTTCCGCGAGTTGATCCGCGAGATCTCAGGGCTGCTGGCGTATGAAACCACCAGTGACTTGCTGTTAAGTCCTTCAGAGGTGCAGACTCCTTTAGCAACGACGCAGGGCTGGGAGTTGACTGAAAAGATCGGTCTGGTGCCCATCCTGCGGGCGGGACTGGGAATGGTCGAAGGCGTTTGGGAACTGATGCCGACCGCTGAGGTTTGGCATATCGGTATCTATCGTGACGAAAAAACGCTCAAGCCTGTTGAATACTACAACAAACTTCCCATCGCACCTTCGGTAGGCGTTTGTCTAATCTTGGATCCTATGTTGGCTACCGGCGGCTCAGCTGCGGCTACCATAACGGTTCTCAAGCGCTGGGGTGTTTCCCGCATCAAATTCATGGGCATTATCGGCGCTCCCGAAGGCATCCGTATCGTGCACACCGAACATCCCGATATCCCCTTGCATCTCGCGTCGGTGGATGACCATCTGAACGAGGTAGGCTATATCGTCCCTGGACTTGGCGATGCTGGCGATCGCCAGTTCGGCACAGCTTAATAAAAAGGCGCGCCTTTGCAGGTGCGCCATCGGTTAATTCTTCTATTTCGATCTCTATGCAGCCGCTTCGACAATTTTTACGAAATCCTCGGCTTTTAAACTCGCTCCCCCCACCAAACCGCCGTCAATTTCGGGCTGCTGGAAGAAGCTGGCTGCATTTTGACTATTGACTGACCCTCCATAAAGAATGCGTATCTTTTGAGCTGTGTCATCTCCAAACAAGGCTGCCAGGTTCTGGCGCACTACATCGCCGATCACCGCGTTGGCGCCTTCCGGATTGGCGGCTTTTCCGGTGCCGATCGCCCAGATTGGTTCGTATGCCACCACTAGCTTTTCAGCGTTTTCTGCTGTGATTTCTTTAAAGCCGTTTTTTACCTGCCGCGTGACTACTTCTGAGGTCTTGTTATTTTCATATTCTTCTAGTGTTTCGCCAACGCAAACGATCGGGATCAGCCCATGCGCGAATGCGGCTTTGATCTTTTTATTCACGCTCTCGTCCGTATCGCCGAAGTACGCCCGCCGTTCAGAATGGCCCAAAATAACAAACAGGCAAAATTCTTTCACCATTGCCGGCGACACTTCTCCCGTGTATGCGCCCGATTCTTCCCAATGCAGATTTTGTGCGCCCAGCTTCACTTCACTGTCCGCCAGCATTCCAGAAAGAACCATCAGAGAAGTAAAAGGCGGACAGAGCACGCGTTCCACCGTTTTTACCGCTTCCAATCCCGGTAGCATATCTGCTACCAGCAATGTGGCTTGATCGCTTGTTTTATTCATCTTCCAATTTCCAGCTACAAAAGGCTTTCGCATAATACTCTCCATGGTTTATGATTTCCAATTATAAACAATAAAACATTTCCGCTGCATAAGGATAATTATTCATTGACGGAAATTCCGGAATTGGGTATCATGAATTTAAACCGGGTTGGTTGGATGATCGCGGCATGCATGGCATGTCGAGGAAAGTCCGCACTCCACCGAGCGCGAAACCGAGGAAACCTCGGGACGGGGCAACCTGTCGGATAGGGCCACAGAAACATACCGCCCGTCCGGGTAAGGGTGAAATGGTGGTGTAAGAGACCACCGGCAGATGTAGCAATGCATCTTCCGGGTAACCCCTTTCGGGAGCAAGGTCAAATAGAGGCATGTTCGCCACAGGCTGCTCTCCTGGCCGGCGTCAGCCGGCTGCCTCAGGTAGACCGCTAAGACAGATGATCATCCAGGCAGGTATGCCCTGCCGGACAGAATGCGGCTTATAGATCGACCCGGTCCTAATCGCAGGAGGAACAACATGTCCATCGTCCACAAATTTAATGCCAAAGCGCAAAACTTTTTCTGGCAGGGCATTCAACCCCAGCCATTGGAAGCAGAAGGCGTGCGGTTCGTCACCAAGCATGTTCTGATCGGTGAGAATGAAGAAGCGCCCCGCTTTATCATGCGCTATTTCCAGGTCGAACCGCAGGGTCACTCGCGCCTGGAACGGCACCCCCAGGAGCACGAAGCCATCATCCTGCAGGGAAAGGGTGAAGTTCAAATTGGCGCGGAGACGATTGCCGTAGAACCTTACGATGCAGTCTTCATTTCCGGAAACGAGCTACATCAATTCAGGAACACGGCAGATGTTCCGCTGGGTTTTATCTGTATCATTCCCAAACAATTGAATTAATGCATTTCAGCTTGCAGTAAGCAGGGTTTCTCAAGTAAATTTATCTTGGAGGGAAACCCTTTTTTGTTATATTCGTAAATAGAACATCTGACTTTTTCTGGAAGGCACAATACATTACATGGCAGGCATCAAAGGCACTCGCGCGTGGAAACGCATCTTCTTTGTTTTTTGGATCAGTCAGGCTTTTTCGCTGTTGGGGTCATCATTGGTGCAATTTGCGTTGGTTTGGTGGCTCACCCGCACCACCGGTTCTGCCTCCATCCTCGCCGCCGCTTCTGCCATCGCCATTTTGCCTGAAATCTTCATCAGTCCCTTTGCCGGTGTCATCATTGATCGCGTAAACCGTAAAACCGTCATGATGGTCGCCGATGCTGCCATCGCTCTCGCCACTCTTGTGCTGGCGGGAATCTTCTATCTGGGCTGGATAGAGATCTGGCATGTGTACGTGCTCATGTTTTTGCGCGCGCTGGGCAGCGCCTTTCACTTCCCGGCGGAACAAGCATCCATCTCCCTCATGGTCCCCGATAAGCATCTCTCGCGCATTGCCGGACTTAACCAGGCTCTGCATGGCGGCATCAATATCATCGCTCCCCCGCTGGGAGCGCTGCTCCTGGAAATTCTCGAAGTACAAGGCACTTTGACCGTTGATTTCGCCACCGCATTCGTGGCAATTCTGCTTCTTTTCTTCATCCACATACCGCAGCCCGAGCAGAGCATGGCTAATGGCCGCATGACTGCTCAATCGCTTTTCGCAGACCTGCGGCTGGGATTGCGTTATATCCTGGACTGGAAGGGTTTGGTCGCGCTGATCATCATTGCGCTCATTTTCAAGATCGCGCTTTCTCCTGCTTTCTATCTGCTGCCCTTGTTTGTCAACCAGCACTTTCGTGGGGATGCAGCCCAATATGCATTGGTGGAATCCATCGCCGGCATTGGTATGGTTTTGGGCGGTTTGCTGCTCGGTGTTTGGGGCGGGTTTAAACATAGAATCTGGACGATCGGTTTTGCATTGTGCGGTCTGGGGCTGTGCTTTATTGCAGTCAGTCAACTGGAAACCAGCCAGTTCAATATCTTTCTCGTGATTTTTTTCATTCTGAGTATGATGATCCCGATGATCGATGGCCCCTTCTTGGCAATCTTGCAGGCTAATATTCCTCCAGATTATCAAGGCCGCGTCCTGACCATGACCACCAGTCTGCTGAATCTGACTACCCCAATTGGATTAAGTATTGCCGGGCCGCTCTCGGATCACATCGGCATCCGCTTCTGGTATGCCCTGGCTGGAATATTGTGTGTTCTTTCCATGCTGGCTGCGTTTTTCATTCCGCACGTGCGCGATATTGAAAAGAATCACAGAATCTAGATTTCTTTTCAAGTTTCCTCGCAAGATTTAGGTTTTTGTTATACTTAAACCAGCATATTTATTTTTTACGAGGAGACATTATTGCAGGAATCAGGGTATATTGATAAAGTGATGGGGGTAGTGATTGATGCTGTTTTTCCCAATGGTACTTTGCCGGCAATTAATGATGCGTTGCAAGTCAATCTGAACGGTCACAAGGATTTGGTTTTTGAAGTGCAAGAACATGTCAATGCCAACACCGTGCGCGCTATCGCGCTGGGTTCAACCCACGGTTTGCGTCGTGGTTTGCGCGTGCACAACACCAATCAGCCCATCATGGTGCCGGTGGGGGAATCGACGCTTGGAAGAATGTTTGATGTACTCGGCAATCCCATCGACCAGCTGCCCGCGCCGGTTGTACCTTATAAAAAACCCATTCATGTCTCCTCTCCTGCGTTGACTGCGCAGAAAATGGTTTTTAAACCGTACATTACCGGCATTAAAGTGCTGGACTTGCTCCTGCCTTTTCCAAAAGGTGGCAAAGTGGGTTTGATCGGAGGGGCTGGGGTCGGTAAAACGGTGCTGATGATTGAATTGATGCGCAATACCATTCGCGAACAATCTGGCGTGGTCCTTTTTGCAGGGGTGGGTGAGCGCAGCCGTGAAGGCAATGATCTTTGGTTGGATATGCGCCAAAGCGGTGTTCTTGAAAACACCATCTTGGTTTTCGGGCAAATGAATGAACCTCCCGGCGCTCGGCTGCGTGTTCCTCTCACGGCATTGACTATGGCTGAATATTTCCGTGATCAGAAAAATCACTCAGTCCTGGTTTTCATCGACAATATTTTCCGATATATCCAGGCTGGCGCTGAGGTATCCGCCCTATTAGGCCGACTGCCTTCCGCTGTTGGCTATCAGCCCACCCTCGACACTGAAATGGGCGAGCTTCAAGAGAGGATCACCACCACCAGCCAAGGCAGCATCACCTCCATTCAAGCGGTCTATGTACCTGCCGATGATCTGACGGACCCGGCTGTGACCGCCACATTTGCCCATTTGGATGCCAACTGTGTTCTCTCCCGCCGCTTGGCAGGCTTGGGATTCTATCCAGCCATTAATCCCCTGCAATCGAATAGTTCCCTCATGAATCCCGCTGCTATCGGAAGCCGTCATTTCAGCATAGCTAATCGTGTCCGAACCCTGTTAACCCGCTATGAAGAACTTCAGGATATCATCGCCATCCTCGGCGTTGAAGAGCTTAGCGATGAGGATCAGATTCTTGTCAGGCGTGCCAGAAGGATCCAGAAGTTCTTGACCCAGCCTTTTTTCGTCTCCGAGCAATACACCGGAATTGGTGGAAAATTTGTTCCCTTACAGGCAACCCTGGATGGTTTTGAACAAATTCTGGACGGCAAGATGGATGAATATCCCGAACAGTCCTTTTACATGGTTGGCGCATTGAACGATGTTGTAGAAAAAGCAGCTTTGCTGAATAATTCTGAAGAGGATGAAGGATCATGAGACTGCAGATCAGCAATCCCAACGCCATCCTGCTTCACCAGGACGACGTGAGTTGGGTCCACTTGCGCCTGGCAGATGGCAAACGCATCAGCATCTATCCCCGCCATGCGCCTCTGCTTGCCCGCTTATCTACAGGCACGCTGCGCTATCAGGTCGGCGGACAGCAATTTGAAAAAGAGATCAATCAAGGAATTGTGTCAATTGATGGAGATTTTATTAAGTGCTTGGTTTTTTAGAAAGGCAGTTTTTATGTGGGGCTCAAAGAACATGAACGGAAAAACCTAATGCTGAGGACTCTAATTTCGAGTGTGTATTTTTGGATAGGGATTGGCATTGCGCTTTCGTTTTTGTTAGCGTTTATGCAGCGGGATTTGATCCCTACCCTTGAGCGCCTTCACCCGCAGCGCATGCTCTCCAATACAATGATCTACTCAGCCTTGCGGGTGTTGCTATCAGCTGGAGTGCTTATGCTTGCATTTAAGAGCGATGTCTTAAATGGCCTGGCTTGTTTATTTGCTTTCATCATTGCCCGCTGGTTTTCAGTGTTTTTATTCCTGAGCAGAAGTGATGCAAAGCCAGCCAATCCTCCTAAAGATGAATCAAACTCAGACGGAAATGCAGACAAGGGGGTGAAAGAATAATGCAAACAATTTCTCCCCAAGTGGTTTTTCTCCTTTTTGGGCTGCCGGTTCGCAACACGGTCATTGCAACCTGGGCAGCAATGGGATTGATTTTCTGCTCCGTTTTTCTGATCAACCATTTCAAATCCTATCTGCTGGAAGACTTGGTGAATTTCATCAGCAACATGATCGCCGGTATCATGAACCTCAAGCATGTTGAGCATTATCTTCCCGTATTGGGTACGCTGGTGATCTTTATTGCTGTTGCCAATTCCATTGGAACACTGCCGATCTTTTCATCTCCAACCAGCGATCTCAATTCAACCGTCGCGCTCGCTTTGGTCGTGTTCTTTTCAGTTCACTATTACGGTATCCGCTCAAAAGGCTTCAAGAAATACCTGAAGGAATTTGCGTCGCCCATTTTTTTGCTGCCATTGGAGATCATCAGTCAATTAAGCCGTACCATTTCCCTCTCGCTGCGTTTATTTGGTAACATATTAAGTGGTGAATTGATCGCTGCCATTGTTTTTAGCCTCATTCCACTTTTTATGCCCTTGCCCCTGATGGGTTTGAGTTTATTAATCGGGCTACTGCAGGCGTATGTTTTCATGGCATTGTCCTCTCTCTATATCGCTTCTGCGATCGAAGTATCGGATTTATGAACGAAAATCGAAGTCAGAAAGGAAAATAATCAATGAATAATTTAGAACCGCAATATCTGGTTACGATTGTCACGATTTTGGTAACCGGAATCGGTATTATACTTGGGACAGCTCTCCCTGCTATTGTCGAGGGGCGGGCAGTCTCCAAAGCTTTGGATAGCATCTCTCGGCAACCAGAATCAGCCAATGAAATCCGTACAACGCTGCTCATTTCGCTGGCGCTGCTCGAGTCTACCGCCATCTACGTCCTGCTGGTAATGCTGATCCTTTTGTTCGCAAACCCGCTGCTGGATCGTTTCTTCTAAGATCATGCTGGATCTAGACCTGACCACCATTGCCTTCCAACTGGTAAACTTTATCGTTCTGGCTGTTGGTTTATATTTTCTTCTGTTTAAGAGAATCATCAAAAAAGCCGACCAGAGAAATCAGGAGCTTGCCGCCATGCATCAAGAAACACTCCGCAATCTGGAGGAATCCGAAAAAATTCGTGCGCAGGCTGAGGAGTATCTGAAAAATATCAATCTCGAAGTGGATAAAAATATCGACCAAGCCCTAAAAGACCTTGAGGCAGCCCACCAGGAAGTATTGCAGCAAACCAAAGCGGAAGTAGATGAAGTATTCCATCAACGCCGGGAAGACACCGTCCATCTCCAGAGAAGAATAATCGAAGAATTCCAGCAGGATCTTCTGGATACAATCATTCAGGTTTCTTTGCATACTCTCCAATTAGCGGCACCCGAAGAATTGCATCATACTTTGCTCAATCAAATGAATGAAAGCGTCTGGGATCTAGGAAAGTCGGATATGCACAAAGTAGAGTCTATCCGCAAATCGTTGGAAAACCGCGAACCCTTGTTGATGGTCGAATCTCCGCTGCCGCTTTCCAAAGAAGAAAAAGCGCTCCTTACGCGTACTTTCTCAGCGTTGGCAGATAAAAACATCAAAATGGAACTCAAAATCCACAAAGAGTTGGTGGCGGGTTTGAAAGTACGTTTGGGCGATTTAGTAGTTGATAATACCTTATCTTCCAAATTGGAGGAGATTTCCGAATCCACCAAGGCGTCCCTGCAGGAAAAATTTAACCAATTGAAAGCGGATGAAAACTAATCAAAGCGTAAAATTGGATAAGCTGCGGATTTTAATTGAAGAAGAAATACAGCTTGGCAAATTTTCTTCAAATATGCTTCAGCATATCCGCTCAAAGGAATTGCCCCGGCTGAACGAATCCCAAATTCGCGCACATTATACAGCTCTGCTGAAAACCTTCAAAGACACCGCTCATGATTACTCAAACCAGGTTTCATTTGAAGAAATTGGCACTGTGCAGCATATTGGCAATGGTGTTGCCAATATTTCGGGTCTTTCCAATGTCGGTTTGGACGAATTGGTTCTATTCCCCAATGGTGTAAACGGTTTGGTTTTGAATCTTGAATCGCATGCCCTGGATGTGATATTGCTTGGCAACGAGCAGGGCATTCATGGTGGCGACCAGGTCACAAGCCAGCGTGAACGTTTGAAAATTCCAGTCGGTCCTGATTTGTTGGGCAGGGTCATCGACCCTTTGGGACAGCCTTTGGATAATCAGAGACCCATACGCGCCATTAATTTTGATTTTCTTGAAAAGCCAGCCCAGGGTATCATCCAGCGCAGTCCGGTCAACGAACCCCTTCAGACGGGATTGAAAATAGTAGATGCTCTCTTCCCGATCGGTCGCGGTCAGCGCGAATTGGTCATCGGTGACCGCCAGACCGGCAAGACCGCCCTCGTTGTGGATTGCATGTTGAATCAAAAGGACAGCAATGTGCTGTGCGTGTATGTTTCCATCGGTCAAAAGAAATCTTCATTGCTCTCTGTCATCAACACCCTGCAAAAGCACAATGCCATGCAATATTGCACTGTCATTGTAGCCAATCCTGATGACCCTCCCGCGTTGCGATACCTGGCGCCTTTTTCAGGTAGTACCATCGCGGAATATTTTCTGGATCAAGGCAGAGATGTCCTGGTCATTTTCGATGATTTGGGAAAGCATGCTGACGCTTATCGTGAAATTAGTCTCTTGTTGCGCCGCCCTCCAGGACGCGAAGCTTATCCTGGTGATATCTTCTACCTGCATGCGCGTTTATTGGAACGCGCCGGTAAATTGAATGAAGAAATGGGAGGTGGGTCTATCACTGCCCTGCCGATCATCCCAATGCAGCAGGGCAATCTCTCAGCGTATATTCCTACCAACCTGATTTCAATCTGTGATGGACAAATTGTTCTAAGCTCAGAAAAATTCAATCGTGGTCTAAAGCCAGCTGTAAACATCGGCCTTTCCGTCTCTCGCGTGGGAGGTTCTGCCCAAAACGAAGCCATGCGCTTAGTCTCTGAAGATTTGAAATTGGAATTGAGCCAGTTTGAAGAGGTGGAACAATTTACCCGTTTTGGAACAGAGATTGATCAAGCTACCCTGCGTCAAATCCAGCGCGGGCAGAAACTGCAATGGCTGCTTACTCAGCCCAACGAAAGACCGTTATCTATGGCTGAAGAAGTGATTAGTCTAATCGCAGGTATAAAAGGCTTTCTGGACCAAATTGAACTGAATCAAATACATGATTATGAATCCAAACTCCTTGCATGGTTTAAGCGGGAACATACTGACATCATCCATACCATCCAATATGAAAAGTCAATTGCCCGCATACAGGATGAATTGCTTCAATTGCTGGAAGAATTTAATCAATCTTGGATATCGGGAGCAGAATAAATGGACAAATTGATAATGGCTGTTATTCCTCGGGATGAAGCGGAAGTTGTGCTGGATGCTCTAATTCAAGCGGGTTATACCGCCACTTTCGTAGAAACCAAGGGAGGAATGTTGAGGCAATCTCAATACACTTTGTTCATTGCTGTCAAACAAATAGATTTGAAAAAGGTTTGTGCAATTATCAAGCAGAATTGTGAAATTGCAATTTCTGAGGAGAGCAATGATTCCTTCGCCGGTCTGGATGCCTCTCAGGACGATTTGTCAGCCAATAAGATCGGTGGAGCGATCATCTTTATTTGGAATCTCAATAGTATCGAGATTTATTAATTCACCTGACAAGAAGTCACCATGGAAAAGGATTTCCAATTAACCAAGCACCGCCTTGAAAATATAAAAGCCATCAAACCCCTGCTCAAATCTCTTCGCACCATTTCGCTCTCCAATTGGAGATGGGGCTTAAAAAAACTGGATCACCTCAAGTCCTTTCAGATGGAAATCAGCCAGGCATTGAGATCTGTTGCTGACAGGCGTTTTCTTCCTCAGCCTCCTTCGGAATCAAACACAATTATCTTTATGTTGGGCAGCTCGCGCTCTCTTTGTGGCAGTTTCAATCGCGATTTGTTTGATTTTTACCGCTTCCATTCTTCACATGCCGCATCCCAACCGCGTGTTGTTATTTTTGGTGAAAAGATGAAAAAAATCTTTTCCCATCATCATATCAATTTTTCATTAAGTTTTCCCTACCCTAAGATGAGTAGGTTGGATTTTC
>CAYVJI010000057.1:0-10931 GCA_964451805.1 uncultured Pelolinea sp.
GCAACTGAGCCGACGACGGGAATCGAACCCGTAACCTACCACTTACAAGGCGGTTGCTCTGCCGTTTGAGCTACGTCGGCGAGTAAATGCTCTCTATTTAAGGTACAGCCTTAGGATTATACCAAAAGGCTTTTGCATGGACAAGGTAGGCATTTTACCATAATGCTATTAAAAGACAAGATAGAAAAAATATTAGTTGAGCCCTTACTAACGGGCGCATGTTATAATCACCCCTCAAACCACTACGTTCAATGGGAGAAATAAAATGGAAATAAAAACTACCATGATGAAGCGTTGCGTGCTTTTTAATATAAGCGGTAGGATAGACAGTTCCACTGCGCCAAAATTGCAAAAAACACTGAACGAAGTGATAGCAGAGGGTTCATATCGCCTTGTACTGGATTTGAAACAAGTGGATTTTGTTTCCAGCGCGGGTTTATGGGTTCTGGTGAATGCCCAAAAGAAATGCAAACGATTCAACCGTGGCGAACTAATATTGTCAGGTGTTCCCCAAAGAATTAATGATGCGCTGGATCTTGCTGGTTTTATCCCGTATTTCCGAACATTTGAGGATTCAACCAAAGCTGTGGGAAGTTTCTAGAGATATATGAGGTCGATTGCATTTCCCGGGCGTTTTTCTAGCCTGGATGAGATAAGAGATTTTTTCACTCAAGCTGCCAAAGAAGCGAATTTGGATAAAGAATCCATTTACCACATTCAACTGGCCGTGGACGAAGCAGCTTCAAATATCATTGAACATGCTTATAAAGGAGAAGATAAGGGCAAAATTGAATGCTCTTATTTGGCCGACCCAGGTCGATTGGAAATCTATTTGCACGACCACGGTCATCCTTTCGATCCGTATAGTATTGAAACACCCGATCTGAATGCGGGATTGTTTGAACGCAAACAAAGTGGACTTGGGATGCATTTCATGAAATCCCTCATGGATTCGATTGAATTTTCTTTTACCAGAGAGGGAGGAAATTTTCTCAAGATGGTGAAAACCCGCAAAGACAAGATCCCCCCTCAAAATAAAAGTAGGAGATAAATTTGGCTGCCCCATCTCCCAAATTGAGCGAAGCAAAATGGCGCCAGCTGTTTGAAATGGGAGATCAGCTTTTGTTGCAGCCTTCCATCTTTTCTCAAGTTGAATTAATTCGGCAAGAATTGGGCAAGATCACCGCCGCGAAAGTTAACCTGATGCTATCTCGGCGTTTCTTGCCTTTACCCTCTCAAAAGGCAGATTTTCAGAGGGAAAATCCGCAGATTTTTGAAGTCTTTCCTGAATCTGGCAAAGAGATAGACGAAAATTCGAATTTTGAAAGAGAAAGATCCAGCATTGGAATTCCATTAATCAGAGATGGAAAAATGTATGGCAATCTGACCTTGGAATATCCATTGCCTCAAAAATTTTCCAATGAATACCGTGATTTTCTTGCCATGGCTGGAAAATATTTTCTGAACATCCTCGAAATTTCGCGTGTGGCTGCCCTGAAAAAATGGCGGCAGGAACAGCTCTCTCTGGTGCGAACAGTCGGCATGGAAATCGTACGCATCCGCGACACCTATAAACTCTTCGATAGAATAGTGGACCTGGTTCAGACAACATTTCAATTTTATTTTGTTGGAATTTATACTCCGATTCCGGATGGACAAAAACTAATTCTGCAGGCTTGTGCGGGTGAACAATTATCCTCTGTTCAAGTGGATGCCTTGAATTTAATGGATGGAATTCCTTACGGACAAGGGTTGGTTGGCCTTTGTGCATCATCAAAGCAGGAGATCCTTTCTCAAGATGTTGAAAGAGATCCTCGTTACCGTTTAGTAGATGGTTTGGAAGAAACTCGTTCTGAAATCTGTCTTCCCTTGCTCATCAGCGATCAAGTCTTAGGTGTGTTGGAAATTTTGAGTGAACGCGAACATGCATTCCATAAGAACGACGTCATGGTTCTTCGCATTCTAGCCGACTCGATTGCACTCGCAATCGAAAATGCTGGCTTGTTTGAAGATTTGTTGAAGAAAAATTGGATATCCACCGTGATGCTGCAAATTGCTGAAGCAGCCCAAGCTTATGACAACATTCAAGATTTGCTGGCTGCATGTGTCAGGATTCTCCCCATGCTTGTAGGAGTAGAAAAATGTGCGATTTTTATGCGTGGAAAGAACAAGACCGATTACTACCTGAACACTCACTTTGGATTCTCTAAACAAATTGAACCAAAAATTGCGATGCTGCCTTACGATGAATTGGTTGCAAAAAGATTTAATGAAGTTTCCTTGCTGAAAATACCTTTGGATTTAGACCCAGATTTGCTGGGAGATAAATCCTTTGATTTTTCAAATAAAGCAAAATGTTGCAAATTGATTCCGATGATTGCGCACAACCGGGTCTTTGGAATCTTATTGGTAGATGAAGAGCCACGCAAATTGGATCAAGTATTGGAACAAAAAAGCATTCAGTTGGATGTTCTAATGGCAGTGGCTCGCCAAATTGCGCTTGCGATAGAAAATTTCGAATTGGACGAATTCCGTAAATATGAAGCGTACATAACGGCTGTTTTATTGCAGGTCGCAGAAATGGTCGCAGCCTCAGAAAACCTGGACGAGACTTTAGCTAACATCATTAATTTGCTGCCCTTGGTCGTGGGTGTTGATACAGCTTTCATCTATCTTAGAGACGATGATAATCAGCGCTTTAACCTGCGCTCTTATAACAGTAAAAGTTGGAAAAAAAATTACGGCAATTTACCGCAGCACATAAAAGTAAAGCAAAATCGCAGCTTGCATTTGCTTTGTCAGAATTTGCAGCCGGTTTTTTGTCCGGCAAAAGGACTAATGCCAGATTCTTGGTCGCAGATAGATTTCCGTCCTTTTCTATCAGCAAATGAAATTCCAATGAATCCAGAACCGCAATTGATGGTGTTTCCCTTGCATGTGGGGCATGAAAGTTTTGGTTTCCTCACGGTTTATGAATCGCTTGAGGGTTTTGAAGTTCGCGAGAAGAAAGTGGAAATTATCAAGGGTATTGCGCAGCAGCTTTCGATCGCAATACAGAATGAACATCTTAAAAAAGAAATGGTTGATCAGGAACAGATACGCAGAGAGTTCCAATTGGCGCAGGATATTCAAAAAACATTCTTGCCTGAAAAACTACCTGAGATAGAGGGCTGGGATATAGATGTACGCTGGCGGCCTGCTTTACAGGTGGGCGGGGATTTTTATGACGTCATCTGGATTAATGAGACAGAAGTCGGATTTTTAATTGCGGATGTCTCTGATAAGGGTTTGCCTGCTGCTTTATACATGACGGTGACCAGAACCATCATCCATACCGCAGCCAGCGAAGGCAATTCCCCTTTGGATACTCTTTTTCTTGTAAATAAACGGCTTCTTGAAAATTCGCGCGAAGGTCTTTTTATTACAGCTTTTTACGGTGTTCTCAATACTGTCTCTGGCGAATTGGTGTATGCCAATGCCGGACATAACAAGCCGTTATTGCTGAGGGCAAATCGTCAAGATGCTGTTTGGTTGGAAAAAGGTGGAATGCCGCTGGGCGTTGCTGCCCCATTGGATCTTGAGAATAAAATCATTCAGATGCGAAAAGGCGATTATCTGGTCATGTATACTGATGGCGTCACTGAAGCCCGCTCTCCCCTGGATGCCTTTTTTAGTGAAGACCGATTATTCAACATTATTAAGCATTACGATCCAGAGCATGATGGTTCTTTGGTCGAAATGATCGACTCCCGCGTTTTAGATTTTCAATCGAGTGCTCCCGCATCGGATGATGTCACGATTTTTACTCTGCAGCGGTTGCGTGATTGAAAGGCCATCTCCCAATTCTATTCAAAATTCTCCATACGATAAATGTGAGCCAATATGAAGGTTCCTTTTTTTGGCAGAATTCCCAACCGGTCCACTTAGTCCAAATGGATTCACTGCGAAAACGGAAGGATTCATCCGATTTTTTTGTAATTATCTCTAATATCTGCAAGAAGCGATGGTCTTGGTAAAAATTTGGAATTAAAGAGATGACTTCAGCCAAGTGCAGAATGTCATACCAAACGAAAGGCACTTTCAGTTTGCGAAAATCTGTACCCATCTTGAATAAATAAGGATGTTTTGTTTGGCTGTTTTCCCATAAACCAAGAGCTGCTTCGGCGCCAATTTCAATGTTTTTTTGATCGCTTTGATTGGAGCGTAGTGCTAATGCTCTCAACATGATCAGGTTGGCGTATGGGCATGCATCTTGTTTGCTCCCTGGACCTTTGAAATTTCCCATTTGCGGGCACGCTTTGCATGGCCAGCCATTCTCGCGGATGAGAGATGCCAAATAATTCAAACCCGCATTGGTCTGAAGTGTTGATCCCAAGCCCATTTTTTGCGAGATGATAAGAATTAAGGGAGCATCACACAGGCACCATAACCATTCATCCTTACCGCTGCCGCCGAAGGTTTTTGGATAATTTGACAAAACCTGAAAAACACCTTCGTCGGAAATGTGGCGTTGAATTTTTTCTAGCAATGCACCGATTCCTTCATCATGAATATTCAAACCGATTTCAGCTAAAAAGCATAATTTGTGAATTGGATGGGCTGCATCATTGTGGCGGGTGAGAACAGAACGCTCCCATTCTCCAATCTCGTCAATCAAGAACAGTATCTGAGGATCATGCAGCATCTCTTTTCTTGCTGCTTGAACGCTTGAATCCTTCTCATCCTTCCCAAGTATATTTTTTAAATAATTGTAGCGGACCCATGCTGGTCCGCTCATCATCCATTCGTATGCCTGGTTCAAATTTTCCTCCATCAATCCTTCTGCTTAATAATAGACATCATCTGTCATCTATACAAGGGGATTAATGGGTGAAAGCTATATAATGTATAATCATGCGCGAATCGGAGTTTAAATGGAAATAACCTGGTATGGTCATTCATGTTTCAGAGTAACCGAGCGCAGTCAGACAACTGTTGTGTGTGATCCTTACGATTCACAGCAAATTGGTTATGAGCCCCTAAAACTGAAGGCGGATATTGTCACTGTCAGTCACGATGCCCCGGGTCATAATTTTTTGAAAGCGGTGAAAGGAGATCCCTATATAATCCACGGGCCTGGGGAATACGAAATAGGCGGTGTATTCATCACCGGGTTGCGAACGGATAAACGCACAAAGCGAGAAAACCCATTGGATACAAACACCCTTTATCTCATAGACTTTTCAGGAATCAACATTGTCCATTTGGGAGATATTCTTGAAGTTCCCAGCCAGGCAGAGGTTGAAGCGCTTGGACCTGTTCACATTGCTTTGGTGCCGGTGGGGGGCAATGGTGGCTTAAATGCCGCTAAAGCCTCAGAGGTCATCAGTTTGTTTGAACCGAATATTGTCATTCCCATGCATTATCTGACCCCTTCAACTTCTATTAAGCTTGATCCGATTGGAAAGTTCCTAAAAGAAATGGGTCTTTCTTCTGTGGATACTATGCCTTCCCTAAAAGTTACCAACCTTGATGCTTTGCCTGAAGAAACACAGGTGGTCGTGCTGGATTACCCACACAGTTAGGAGTGTGGTATGCCGGGCAAGCTGATTATGACCTGGGATATCAATCCTGAGCACGAGCAGGAGTATTTTGAATTCGTCGTGCGGGAGTTTTTGCCTCAGGTTCAAAAACTTGGATTCCAATTAACGGATGCCTGGGTAACGGTTTACGGCGAACAACCCCAAATTATGGTAGGTGCTGTTTTGCCTTCGGTAGAGCAAATCAGAACTGTAATGATTTCCCCTCAATGGAAAAAATTAATTGGTAAATTATTGGCTTTCGTGACCAATTTCGATTCGAAGATTGTTCCCTCCAGCGGTGGGTTTCAATTCTGAGAGAATTCAGGTTTTTAAATCACCCAATCCTGAATGATGCAAAAAAATAATAAATGCTTCAGCCGAGAATTATTGGGTTGGTACCAACAGCATGCGCGCGATCTGCCTTGGAGGAATTCCCAGGATCCTTACATTGTTTGGATTTCTGAAGTCATGCTCCAACAGACGCGTGTGGATACTGTGATTCCTTTTTTTGAAAAATGGATTATGCGGTTTCCTGATTTACTCAGCCTTGCTGCCGCAGAGGAGAATGAAATTTTTGGGGTATGGGAAGGTTTGGGTTATTATGCGCGCGTTCGCAATATTGTCAAAACCGCCCGCATTTTGCTTGAAAAATTTAATGGCAAGTTCCCGGATTCTGCCAATGAATTACGCAAGTTCCCCGGCATTGGAGAGTATATTGCTGCAGCGATAACCTCCTTTGCTTTCGGAAGGGATGAGGTGGCTTTGGACGCAAACGCGCTGCGAGTGTTCTCACGTTTGTTTGAATTTTCATATTCAACTTCAGAAGTAAAACAAAGAGAATCATTGAAAAACAGAGCCAGGGAATTAATGCCGATAGGTCGCGCTTTAGATTTCAATCAAGCTATTATGGATCTGGGGTCATTGATCTGTATGCCAAGACAACCCGCGTGTATTCATTGTCCCCTTCAATCATCCTGCTTGTCTTTCCAGCATGGCACTCAATCTTGTTTCCCCATTAAAAAACCTAAAAAATCCTTGCCGCATTACGAGGTCGTGGCAGCTGTTATAAAAAAAGGCAAGAGGGTTCTGATTGATAAACGGCGCGCACAGGGATTATTGGGTGGGCTTTGGGAATTTCCAGGTGGAAAAGTTGAAGCTGGCGAAGACTTTGCTTCGGCTTTGATGCGTGAAATAAAAGAAGAATTGGGGGTTACATTACACGTCTTAAATGCCTTGGGTGTGTATAAGCATGCCTATACTCATTTTCGTGTCACTGTGCATGTTTTTATGGGTCGTATCACTGCTGGAGAACCAAGTGCAATTCAATCCGATGAGATTCTCTGGGTAAAAATTGAGGACTTACAGCAGTATCCAATGGGTAAGGTTGACCGACTCATTGCGCAATCCTTGAAGGAATAGCGCTGCTCACATTTGAGCTTGTGCTTTTGTATAATGTGTACAATGATCGAGGAAGAGGAATTTAGAGCTGCTCGCGAACGCATGGTGGCGACGCAAATTGCCTCCCGCGGAATACAAGATCAGCGTGTGCTGGACGCCTTTTTAACTGTACCGCGTCATGCTTTCCTGCCGCAAGAACTCTGGCAAGATGCCTATGAAGATCATCCATTGCCAATTGGCTATGGGCAGACAATATCACAGCCGTATATTGTGGCATTGATGACCAGTCAATTGAATTTAATAGGACATGAAAAAGTACTGGAGATTGGCACAGGATCGGGTTACCAGGCTGCCATCCTAGGCAGGTTGGCTGGTGAAGTCCATTCGATCGAACGAATTGAGGATTTAGCAATTGCGGCTGAAAATTGTTTAATAAAGTTAAAGATTAAAAATGTGCATGTTCATGTGTTTGATGGTTCTCTTGGTTGGGCAGCGGATGCCCCTTACGATGATATCCTGGTCACCGCTGCGGCGCCGCAGGTCCCGGATGAGCTGATTGCTCAATTAAAAATGTATGGCAAGCTGATTGTGCCGATCGGTGCGCGGTGGCGGCAAATGCTGGAAATTTGGATAAAAAAACCCAGCAGGATGGTTAAAAAAGAAATCCTGCCGGTTGTCTTTGTTCCTTTAAAAGGCGAACATGGTTGGCAGGATTCAGATTGGTATTAATGCTTCAGAATTTAAATTTTGCTCATGGTGACGAGCACGGTTGGATTGCGCCTGGTCTCTTTGTAGATATAACTCTTGACTGTTCGGATAATGTTCCTTTCGAGATTGCCGTTCGATGATCTTACGGTATCCGTGACTGGCTTCTCTAATCGTGTCAGAATTTCTTGCGCTTCTTGTGATGCGGCAAAACCACGACTGATGATCTCCGGTTTCCCCATCAGTTCGTTGTTGCGGATATTTAGGTTGATATGAACCAGAACAATTCCATCTTGCGAGAGCATGGTGCGGTCGCGCAATTCGTCTGGTCCTAAATCACCGACCCAAGAGCCATCCACAAAAACAGTATTGATTGGAATTTGGCCGCCCACCTTGATTTTCCCATTTCTTACGTTAATTACTGTACCATTCTCGACTACCAGAATACGCTTTTCCGCGATGCCGGTTTGCTGGGCAAGAATGGAAGCTTGCATCATGTGACGGACTTCTCCGTATGCAGGGATGAAATACTTCGGTTTGGTCAAATGGATTAATAACTTGATGTCTTCTTGGCTGCCATGTCCTGAAACATGCACCGGGGCAATTTCTTCATAGATCACATTAGCGCCGCGCCTGAACAAATCATTGATGGTTGAAAAGACCGCTTCTTCGTTGCCAGGAATGGTTTTTGAGGAAAGCACGACTGTATCTCCCTTGCGAATATCAAACTGGCGCTGTGTTCCTCTCGCCAGGCGACCTAGGATCGATGTTGGCTCGCCTTGTGCGCCGGTGCACATGATGACAACTTCATCGTCAGGCAGCTCAAGCGCTGTGTTCAAGCTGACCATGGTGCCTGCCGGAATTTCCAGATAATTCAAATTCTCGGCCATTTCAACATTTTCGACCATGCTGGTTCCCACGAATGCGATCTTGCGGTGATGGGTTACTGTGGCGTTGACTACTTGCTGAACTCGTGAAATGAGGGATGCGAAGCTGGCAACAATGATCCGCCCGGCAGCTTGTGCGAAGACTTTATCCAGTGCTTCACTGACCGTCCGCTCGGAAGGGGTCCATCCTGACCGTGTGGCGTTGGTGGAATCAGCGATCAATGCCAAAACCCCTCGACGCGAAAACTCAACCAGTTTAGCGTAATCAGTCGGCCAATTATCAACAGGTGTGTGATCGAATTTGTAATCGCCCGATTGAACAATCAACCCTTCTGGAGTTTCAATTCCCAATCCTACTGAATCCGGAATGGAATGGCATACATGGAAGAAATCGATCTTGAACGGACCGATACGGATACTCTCACCCGCTTTGATGGTGTTCAAAGAGGCGGAGTTGATCATTCCCCTGCGTGTCAATTTGACTTTAACCAAACCTAGGGTAAGCGGCGTGCCGTAAATTGGTGCGTTGATTTCTGATAATAAATGATGGATGGCGCCAATGTGGTCTTCATGCCCGTGGGTGATGATGATCCCGCGGATTTTGTCTTTCCTGCTGCGTAAATATTGAAAATCAGGGATGATGTAATCAATTCCCAGCATGTCATTATCCGGGAACATGGAACCGCAGTCTACGATGATGGCAGTGTTTTCATATTCGTACAGCATCATGTTGCGGCCAACTTCTCCCAGGCCGCCTAATGGGATTATTTTCAAATTTGTTTCTTTCATTCTATTTTTTCCTTAAATTATATAAATCCGTATTATTTACGGATAATGTTTCCATTCAATTTATAAAAAAACCTTGGCAATGAATCCGGCCAAGGCTTGCATTCGATTATAAGCTGTTCAGACAAAAAATCTTAATCAATCCAAATCCGGTAATTTTATTTTACATACCGAATTGTATTTTATCATGATATCTGCTTTTATTTCCAAGCAAATGTAAAAGATATATTAGAATGCCTTCTCTAAGCAATAGCCGCATTGCTGAATAATTGATCGCGAATCTGCAATACTTGACGGCGGAAATGGTCATCCCTTTCGATGAGATCGGCAACTTTTTCACAGGCATACATCACTGTTGTGTGATCGCGCCCGCCTAGTTTTTCTCCAATCTGGGGCAGTGAAACATTCGCAACTTCTCTTAATAAGTACATGGCGACTTGACGTGGAAGCGCAATACTTTTTGATCGATTCCGGCTGATAAGTTCCTGGCAGCTAATGTTAAATGTCCGTGCAACAACTTCCAAAATCTGGTTGGAGTCTGGGTTGGCGTTGTCGGGTAAAAAATCTATCAATGCCAGTTTTGCCAAATTTAGGTCCAACGGTTTTCCACTCAGATCGGAAAATGCCAATACGCGTGTCAACGCTCCCTCAAGTTCGCGAATATTGGATTGGATCTGCTGTGCGATGTATTCCAAAATTTCATCCTCAACCTGTCTGCCGGCACGTTCTGCTTTCGATCGTAGAATTGCCAGACGGGTTTCTAATTCGGGCGGTTGGATATCAACGATTAAACCCCACTCAAACCGTGAGCGCAGGCGTTCTTCCAGTGTGACCATCGCCTTGGGAGGTCTATCCGAAGAAATGACGATTTGTTTGTTCTGGCCATGCAGAGCATTGAAGGTGTGAAAAAATTCTTCCTGTGTGGATTCTTTTCCAGCGATGAAATGAATGTCATCCACCAATAAAACATCAATTCTGCGATAGCGGTTGCGAAAGCTGGATGTGTCATGCTTGCGGATCGCGTTGATGAGATCGTTGGTAAATTCTTCGGAAGAGACATATAGCGCATTTTGCCCGCGCCGAGCGGATTCGCTCCCGATTGCGTGCAGCAAGTGAGTTTTGCCTAAACCGACTCCTCCGTATAAAAACAGTGGATTGTAGGCATTGGCAGGATTCTCTGCCACTGCCTGGCTGGCTGCATGCGCCAGCCTGTTGTTAGGGCCGACCACAAAATTTGAAAAACTATAGCGGGCATTAAACAAATCTTGCTGATTCTGTGCCAGAGGAATGAGATCGCGCTCAACCGGATGTCGCTCGGAATCATTCGGAATTTCTTCATGCGATTGGAAGACGAATCGGATATCTTGTGGACAATCCATCATTCCGCTCAATAGTTTTGAGGCGGTTGTGGTTAGACGGTTTTCTAACCAGTCTCTGGCATATGCATTTTCAACGCCAATTGTGAATATTTGATTTTCATGCTGAATGAATCGTGCATCCCGCAGCCAGGTATCGTAAGTAGCTTTGGGCAATTCCATTTGTAATTGGCCCAGTGTTGCCTGCCATGCTTGTGATGCATCCATGCCAGAGCTCT
>CAYVJI010000058.1:0-10796 GCA_964451805.1 uncultured Pelolinea sp.
CCAAAGCGCTTAGGCGTTTGCGACATCCACGTCGGTCGCGGCAGCTGCGCGAATACCTTTGATGATCAAAAAAGTTTATTACGGCTGATTTTGTCGAGAAAATCCCGAAGTATTTTGCTGACAAGCGGAGTATTTTCATGCAGCAGCATATGACCGCAATCTGGCAGAACGTATTGACTGGCATGCGGGATCCACTGCGCGAGTTGCTGCAATGCAGGCGGTGGTACGACTGCATCATTTTGCCCATTGACCAAATAGACTGGACAATGAATCCTGGACAGTTTGTTATGCGGATTAAAATCCTGACAAATTCCCAAATCCGCCAAGAGGGCTGAGGTAGGTAGAAGAAGGAGTGGTGCGAGTAGTTCTTGCCTCCTTCTTTGAGGAAAACTTGGATCAAATACGATTTGGCTAATTTGCTTAACAAGGATTTTTTTCTATCAGCATTCAGCAAAGATGTGAACCAATCCAATGGGATATTGAATCGACTACCACAGGCAAGCAGGAACAAGCCGCAGACTTGTTCGGGATAATTGCTTGCGAAAGAAAGCGCCGCTGCAGCGCCCAAGGAGTGCCCGACCATAATTACTTGGTGGATTTGTTGATCAAGCAAGAATGATTGGATCGCGATTTGCAGTGCTTCCAAACTTTGACAAACTGGTGTGTTAGATTTACCATGACCGGGTAAATCAACGGCAAGAACGCGGTGATGCGGTAAGCGGCGCACCTCTGCCGGCCACGCTAAATGGCTGCCACCGCTGCCATGCAAGAGCAGGACTGGGTATGCAGATGCTTTGGAATCACCATTATAAATTCTAAAGAAGAGATTACTGCTGTAAGGCATACCAGGATCGTTTATGATGAAAGCAATTTTGTCATATAGTGGTTTTCTTTTATGAATCCGCGCTTTCCGTAATAGAGGCTCGTACCAATCGCGGAGATAACGGCTAATTTTGAATATCCCTTTGATGCGGCGATCTGCTCTGCTTTTTTCAACAATGCACTTCCCAACCCGCTGTGTTGGGCTGCGCCTTCAATTTCGCTGCCCACTTCCAGTGATTGGCCATAGACGTGTACTTCGCGAATCAATGCAGTCCCCTGTAGCTCGGGTAATTCTTCTTCGAGGGCATTACGAAGGTGCTGTCGCTTTTGTGAAGAAGGAACTAACGGCAAGGATAAACGCAAATAGCCAGCTAAATAATCATCTGACGTAGTAAAACTGATGAAATGCTCCTCGGCATCTGCAGGATGATAAACAAAGTCATCCATTGTTAGTTGTGCTGGATCTACCTGCCGTGCGCGGATCTCCCGGCAGCGGATGCAGCGACAGCGCTGACCGCGTTTCTCCAATTCCTTCAGGATATCCAAACGCAAGCTGGAACGACGGCTGCCTGCCTGGATATATTGAGCGGGAATGTCGCGGACAATCCGGTTTACACGAGTATAGACAGGTATTTGCGGTTTGACGTCCGCTATGAGGTGAAGCAGGGTTTGAGTATCGTAGGGATGATATTCACCTCTTTTCCAGTATGCGTAAAGAGGCGCTTCTCGCAATAATTGGGTAGGATAAATTTTGATTTCGTCCGGGCAGCAACCGCTTGCCCATAATTTTGGGAAATCTTCCCGATCAGCAGAGGGCGTGGCACCCAGTAAATTAGGCATCCAATGCAGCACAATTTTAAAACCTGCGGCACGCAAAAGGGCACAAGCGTTAAGAGTATCCTCAACAGAGTGACCACGGCAATTCTTACGTAAAATTTCATCATTGAAGCTTTGGGCTCCCATCTGCACTTTGGTGACACCGATATAACGCAGGTGTTTTAATTCTTGAGGATTGATCATATCTGGTCTGGTTTCTATTACCAAACCAACATTGCGGCAATCTGCACGTTGATTGACGTTTTGCGCTTCTGCCAATGAGCCAGATTCAGAGCCATTCATCGCGTCTAAACATCTTTTAACGAACCATTCGCGGTAATCCTGAGCATTTGCATTCCAAGAGCCCCCTAGAATTAACAATTCAATCTTATCGATAGGATGACCTGTTGCGCGATACGATTCCAGGCGCGAGGATACCTGAAGATATGGATCAAAATTGTTCTGAAATGCTCTTGCCGCCCCAGGCTCTTCTCGTAGATAGCTTTTTGGAAGCTGGCGGTCATCTGGGCAGAACAGGCATTTCCCAGGACAGGTTTGCGGTTCAGTCAGCACAGTAACAGTTGCCACACCAGAAAGCGAACGTATCGGTTTCATGCGAATACGTACTAATAAATCTGGATCATCCGAGCGCAGCCCCTGTTCAATCTCTCGGTGGTATTGATGAATCAAAGTATGTTTGGCGATATATCCGCCGCCACTGAGAGGGTGGCTGCGCACAGCTTTCATGACAGCCGCACCCTCATCAATTTCGCTCAATATTGTTTGCGCAATATTCAGTTGCTCGTCTGAGTATTGGCGTGATTTGTGCCAATTACCCCTTTTATTATGCTGGTTAGACTGTCGTGTGGGTTTCATACTCTATAATTCATTTATATGGATCGTCAAATAGAACAAAAAATTAACGATATCAACCAAGAATTCTATCAAAAAATGGCTGATTCTTTTTCTACCACCCGAAGACGAATTCAACCGGGAGTGGCGTACTTACTGGATACAATTTGGGAATGGCAATATTGGCTGGATATTGGCTGCGGCAACGGCACGCTAGCGCAGGCTTTGTTGATGAAATTTCGAAATGGCAGGTATATCGGCTGCGATTTTAGTGCAGTGATGATAAAAGAGGCGCAAAAAAAGGTTGCATCGCTTAGTTCTTCAGGGGAATCGAGGTTTGATTTTTTACAACTCGATATTAACCATTCGGATTGGCAGAACCAAATACCTCATCTAGATTGGGATGTGATTTCTCTGTTCGCTGTGTTGCATCATATTCCAGCAGCGGACAAAAGAAAAAGAATCTGCCAACAGATTCGGAAGCTATTGCCTGAAGGAAAGAAATTTTTAATTTCAGTTTGGCAGATTCAGAACAGCCCGCGATTGATGGCTCGTGTTCAAGGGTGGGAGACAATCGGGTTGAGAAAGGAACAAATTGAAGAAGGCGATATCCTGATGGATTGGCGTTCTGAGATCTCTGCCTCTCAAAAACCCGCTTTACGTTATGTCCATATTTTCCAGGAGGAAGAATTGGATGATCTAGCAATTCAATCCGGTTTTAGAATTGATTCAACTTTTTATTCGGATGGCAAAGAGGGCAATTTGGCGCTCTATCAGATTTGGAAATGAACATGTGATATGAAATGTAAAAGCAGTACAATAAAGGTAAATAAATCAAGGAGTTGAAATGGCAAGTAAAGCAATTGATTTGGGAACGCTATTCAACCAAGTTTCAAAAGCGGTTCAACAGAATCAAACCACTTTAAATAAAGCTGACACATACAACCATGACCATGGCGATCACATGGTTGAGATCTTCGAAGTAATCAGCCAGGCTATGAAAGCCAAGAAAAATGCTGATCCTGCCGACCAGCTTGAATATGCCGCCCAATTGCTGCGCAAGAAATCCAGCAGCGGTTCGGGAACCTTGTATGCCAAAGGATTGGATCAAGCAGCCAAGCAAATCACCGGCAAAGAATTAAACGCCGGCAGTGTGATATCCATTTTACAGACAATACTGGGTGGGGGCGAGGCTGGCGCATCGTCTGCTGCAAGCGGGGCAGATATGATCGGTTCTCTGTTAGGCTCATTGACAGGCGCGACACCTGCGAGCGGAGGTTCGGGGCAGGGTTTGGATCTGAGCGACCTGCTAGGCGCAGGTATGAGTTACATGGCTGCCAAACAAAGCGGAAAGAGTGACTTAGAAGCTATCACGGGCGCTTTGGTTTCGGGCAGCCAGGTAGCCAACTCGTCTCCCCATCGAGCTCAATCCAGTGAAATTGTCACCCAAGCACTTCTGAGCGCGTTGTCATCCATGATGGCGAAGTAGACAAACCGATTTTTTTGCGCCAAAAACACACCCCTAGAAAGGGTGTGTTTATTTAAATTTGCATATAATTAGCCAGATTCCACTAAATGGAAGGATGAAATCTCAGTATGAATTTTTTATTGGTATTAGCTGCTTTTGTGGTTTTTCTGATTGCGTTTATCTTTTTTCAGACTATTCGGTTTAAAAGAATACCAACAAAGGTGGAAGCAGTTGAGATTGCTAGAGTAAAAAAGGATGAAGCCCTCCAACATCTCTCTCAGTTGATCCAAATCCGCAGCATTTCACGGGAGGGAGAGGTTGACCAACAACCTTTCCTGGATATCCATGTCTGGATAGAAAAAACCTATCCATTAATTTCAAATAAACTGCAAAAGAAAATTATTAATGACTGCAGCCTGCTATACACTTGGCAGGGTTCTGATCCCAAATTGGCGCCTGTTTTGCTTAATGCTCATCTGGATGTGGTCCCAGTGGAAGAGAGCACGCTTGCGGATTGGGTGGTGGATCCATTTAGCGGTGAAAAAAAAGATGGATTTGTGTGGGGCAGAGGGGCGATTGACATGAAGGCACAGGCAACAGGGATTATGGAAGCAGTGGAATCGTTGCTGGCTGAGGGTTTTTCACCCAAACGCACGATCTACTTAGCGTTTGGACATGATGAAGAGGTAATGGGTAAAAACGGTTCTCAAAAGATTTCGGAACATCTAAGAATGCAGGGAGTACATCTGGCCGCTTTATTGGATGAGGGTGGTTTCATTACTTCTGGGGCTTTTCCTGGTGTGCAAGATCCTTTTGCCTTGATCGGCATTTCTGAGAAAGGCTACCTTACACTACAAATGAGTGCCGCAGGAAAGCCAGGTCACTCTTCCACTCCCCCGCGCCAAACCGCAATAGGGATCATCGCCCGAGCTCTTGCTTTGCTGGACGATCAACCTTTCCCTGCAAGATCGGATTTCGTGCTGCCTACTCTGCATAAGCTGAGTTACTTGCTGCCTTTTGATATGCAATTGGTAGCTGCAAATTCCTGGCTGTTTAAAAAAATCCTGGTAAATCAATTGGGGAAATCTGCCCAATTGAATGCCATGATCCGCACTACGCACGCAGCCACAATCATCCAGGGAGGTATAAAAGACAATGTCCTGCCAGCTGCAGCATCAGCAAAAGTCAATTTTCGATTATTGCCAGGTGATAGCATAGAGTCAGTTATTCAACATGTCAAACGCGTAGTTGCAGACCCGCGAGTAGAAATTAAAATAGATGAACTCAATGGAGGGTGGGAAGCTTCACAGGTTTCTCCTGTGGATACCCCGGCATATTATTCTCTAGAGCTCATTACCCGTCAGGTTTTTAATAATGTACTTGTGGCACCATTCGTTTTTTTAGCCGCCACGGACTCGCGCCATTACCAAGCAATATGTAAAAACATTTATAAATTTTCCCCATTAATACTGAGCATTCAGGAACAGCAGGGAATGCATGGCATCAATGAGCGCATTAGTATTGATGGTTTTAAACAAATGATCACATTTTATATGCGCATCTTGCGTGTGTGGGGAGAAGCTGAATTCTAACGGGTCATCAAGCTGTTAATGTGACTTTCATTACAAAACTATCAACAGCGCCGAATCGGTATTTGTAATCTTCATCACCGCGCATGAAATCAAAGATGCGCTTTTCATTATTGATGGCATGTTGTATGAGATAGCTCAGCAGGACCCAGCCCGGAGAAAATTCGCTGAAGCGAGCATCGAAACCTGAGTTGTAAACCCAAATTCGATCAAGATAATTAAAGCACAAATATGCCGCGGCTTTCTGCCCATTGACGGTTAAAAAAGACAAATGCAAGATTTTTTCATGAGAAGCCCAACGGATAATGCTGCGCATTTGTGCGCGCATCGCTTCGGTCAAAAAATTCCTTTTTGCATGGTCTTGAGCCATTAAGAAGAAGAAGTCTTCAATTTCCTGATTTAAGGTATCCTGTTCTTCTGCTAAATACCAATGGATGTTTGCGGCAGGTTCCTGCGCGCGGCGGATTTTTCGCCGAATCTCATGCCTCTGTTTCTTATCAATCTTTGCTAAATACTGATCCCAATTTTGCACCAGTGGAATCGAGGGAGTGTGATATGCGGTTTCAGTGGATATTGAGTATCCTAAATCCTTTCCAATTTTCTCTAATAACGAAATGGTAGGCGAATTCTCCGGAATGTTGTTCAGGACCAATGGAATTTTGTTGAGGTTTGGATTGTTCAGCAAAAAGACCAGCATCTGACGGAAAAACTTGCCGGATGAGTCTGGACAGTAAATGAAATCTAGATAATCAGAGATTTCAATGCTGCCCAGGATCAACAGTTTCTGAACCCCTGCTTGGCTGGTTTTGAATAAAGGGGCAATTCCTTTCAGTAGATTATCTTCCCAGAAAGACAAAATATTCAAATTGGCGGTTGGCCACTCTCCACCACCGCGATGTTCCCACCAATTCCTCAAATAACCGTACCTTAAAAACGGAACATTGCTGGGATTGGATGCCAACAAATTATTCCAATCCTGGGCTAGAATTTCATCAAAACTATGGTGCAATTTTATTTCCATAGAAACCCGTTTGCTTATTTTGCAGGCATTATACCCTTCTACATAATCTCTCATTTTTTCCAGCAGGATTCTAAAACGTTAAGTTATTTTCCTCTTTCAGCCTGTGTTAAAATCAGTGGGTTATGTCAATGCATTGCTTCTGGTTGGCATCCAATTCCCCACGCCGGCGCGAAATGCTTACCTGGCTTGATTGGCCGTTTCAGGTTATACCATCGCAAGTGGATGAATCCATTTTAGAAAATGAACCTCCTTATGAATATGTCAGGCGCTTGGCTTGGAAGAAAGTACAAGTCAACCTGCCGAACATAGATGGAAGAGATATCGTTATTGCAGCAGATACAATTGTTGAAAAAGAAGGATCAATATATGGCAAGCCCGCCGATATTGATGAGGCGAGAGAGATGCTGCGAAGACTGCGCGGCAGAACACATCAGGTTATGACAGCTATAGCGATCAGGCGCGGCCAAGAACAAGACTTTTTGCAGGATATTTGTCGAAGTGAGGTGCTCATGCGTGAGTATTCCGATGAAGAAATCGAGGGGTATTTAGCCAGTGGGGATGCCTTCGATAAAGCAGGTAGTTATTCGATTCAAAACGACAAATTTCAACCTGCGATGAATTTTTCAGGTTGTTTTGCCAGTGTCATGGGTTTACCGCTTTGCCATCTTGAAAGAAATCTTCGAAAACTAGCCGACTATCATGCCCGCCAGATGTTGGATATTTGCCGAACCCATCTGTGTTATCAGTGTTCAATCAGCAAACGCGTATTGGCTGGTGAAAATATTGGTTAATATTAAGATAATCATGAAAGAAATAGAATGAAGTGGAAAAATTGTTTTTTTGCGATTCTCGTTTTGTCCATATTGCTGGGCAGCTGCGGTAAGGTTGAACCGCAAGATTTGCCCACGCCTCAAGCGAAGGTCACAACTGTACCAGATGCTGAAAATACTGCCAGAAAATTTTTGGATGCCTGGCAAGCTGAAGATTACCTCACAATGTATTCCATGCTTTCCAGCGATTCACAACAATCAATCAGTCAAGAAGGCTTTGCCACATATTATTCTGAAGTTGCAAAGAATTCCACACTGCAATCCCTTGAGGCTGAGGTACTTGCAACCTCCATCAATCCAGAATCTGCCATAGCGGCATATAAGGTGTTTTTCAATACCACACTATTCGGTTCATTTGAAAGAGAAATGAACATGCCTTTTGTTTGGGAGGATGCTGAATGGAAAGTGAAATGGAATACAGGTTTAGTGATGCCGGAGTTGGCGGGAGACAATCGGCTCTCGTTGGAAGTAATCCGTGGTGAACGCGGCGCGATCTATGACAGCAAAGGCAACTTGATCGCGAACCAGACTAAGGCTTGGGCGATCTGGATCAGCCCCAATCAGATTGAAGAAGGCAAGGAAGGCATCATGCTGAATGCCCTGGCTGAACTTACTGGGAAGACCCCAGAATCCATCCAAGCCTCCTACGAGGATATACGGCAGACCAATTGGTATGTGCCGGTTGGAGAAGCATCCGATACAGAGATACAGGCCAAATGGAATACGCTTATGGATGTGGGCGGGGTTCAGCTCTCCGATTATTCATCACGTTATTACTATGCTGGAGGAATTGCACCGCAGGCAATCGGATATATTTTGTCTATCCCTTCTGACCAGGTGGAAGAATATCAAAAGCAGGGATATGTTGGAGACGAAAAAGTAGGTCAAGCCGGTTTGGAAAAATATGCTGATGAAGAATTGGCAGGCAAACCCGCAGCCAATTTGTATGTCGTGGATAGCAATGATCAGGTTGTTGCAAGATTGAATCAGGCTGATTCTCAGCCTGCCCAGAGTATTACCACTACCCTCGATAATAATTTGCAAATTCAGGCACAGAAAGCCCTGTTGGGATTCAAGGGTGCTGTTGTGGTGATGGAAGTAGAAACCGGACGCATTTTAGCGATGGCATCCTCACCCGGCATGGATACCAACCTTTTTGATCCTAATAACCGCAATTCGGCAGAATTATTGAATGACCTGCTGAATGATGGAGATCAGCGCTTGCTGAATCGTGTAACCCAAGGGACTTATCCACCCGGATCAATTTTCAAAATTGTTGGAATGGCAGCCGCTCTGGAAAGTGATTTGTATGAAGCAGATACCACTTATTTTTGCGGATCATATTTTGAAGAACTGCCCGGTGAAAAATTCAAGGACTGGACAGTAGATAAAGATTTACCGCCAAGCGGAAATCTCACCTTGGTGCAGGGTCTAACGCGCTCTTGCAATCCATGGTTCTATCATATAGGGTTGGACCTGTTCCGTCAAAAAGGGGCCTCTTATCTAGCTGATATGGCGCGTGCCTTTGGTTTGGGAAGCCCAACCGGCATAGAACAGGTGGCAGAAGACAGCGGGCAGATAGTTGATCCTGCCACCGATGGCGATGCTGTACAGCAAGGAATTGGTCAGGGAGAAATGCTTGTGACGCCGCTGCAAATAGTGCGATTCACTGCTGCGCTTGCCAATGGCGGCACGCTCTATCGACCGCAAATCATTGAACGCATTACTACTTCAACGGGGGTGGATGTTGCCACTTTTTCGCCTGTAGAAAGCGGTGAATTGCCAGTCTCCATAGAAACCCTCGAAGCTGTCCAAACAGCTATGCGCGGTGTAATCAAATCGAAGATTGGCACCGCAAATGAGGAACTAGGGGATCTATCCATTGATTTGTATGGTAAAACAGGCACGGCTGAAAATCCTATGGGCGATTCACACGCCTGGTTTACAGGCTATTCCGCTGAAGGTCGTGAAGACCTGCCGGATATTGCGGTAACAGTGATAGTGGAAAATGGCGGGGAAGGCTCTGAAGTAGCAGCTCCCATCTTTCGGCGCGTGATTGAAACATACTTTTTCGGGGAACCACGCAAATTATATAAGTGGGAAACGAAATTCAACGTAACCAAAACACCCACATTGGAGTTTACTTTAACACCGACCAGCCGACCAGGCGGTGGCAACGCACAACCTCAAAGCACACCTACACCCGCTGGATGACAAATACCCTTGCTCAAGGTTTAGTTACTCGCTTGCAGGCTGGTTTTTATACTGTGTTCTTGCAAGGAAATGAAATAACCTGCCAACTGCGAGGAAAGCTGAAAAAAGCTTGGCAAAACGAGGACCTAGTCGCTGTGGGAGACGAGGTATTAATTCAACAGCTTCCAGACGGTAGCGGGACGATTGAAGAAATTTTGCCGCGCGAGAGAGAATTCTTTCGCATGGCGCCTTCAACTCGTGGAGAATATAAGCAAATTCTAATTACAAATCTAGATCAGATTTTTCTAGTTTTCTCGTGCGCGGAACCTGAGCCCAGTCTGCGCATGTTGGATAGATTTCTCGTTATTGCGGAAAAACAAAAAATACCGGCGGTGATTATTGCGAATAAGGTTGATCTGACGGGAGAAAAAAAAGCGCACCAATTGTTTTCCGCATATTCAAAAATTGGATATAGGATAATATTTACTTCTGTAAAAACCGGATTGAATATTGATATTCTGCATGAGGGATTAAAAAATAGAATCAGTGCATTTTCTGGCCCTTCGGGTGTGGGAAAGTCCAGCTTGCTTAATACCATTCAACCTGACCTGGCAATCATGACCGGGTCATTAAAAAAATCATCCGGAAAAGGACGCCATACAACGGTAGTACGCCAGCTCATCCATCTGGATGAAGGGGGATTTGTGGCAGACATGCCTGGATTGCGGTCACTTTCTCTTTGGGATATTGAGCCCGCGGAGTTAGATGGTTACTTTCCGGAAATGCGAGACTTGGTTGCTGATTGTCAGTTCAGCAACTGCAGCCACATGACTGAACCAGGCTGTGCAATCAAACGCGCCGTTAAATTGGGCAAAATTCATCCTGATCGTTATGAATCATATGTCCGGTTGAGGATGGGTGACGATGCGGGATAAACTTTCCAAATTAGGCTTATAATTCGCTAAATTTTTCTCATTGGCTAAAAGCAGAAGCAGGAAAGCGCATGGAGACTTCATGACCCACAAAGTAAGTATCGCGATTATTTTTTCTATTTTGATAATATTTTTATCAGCTTGCAATCTTGTTAGTCTGCTTCAACCGACCGCCACCATGATTCCGCCCACACCGACACCATTGCCGCCGAAAGAATTAACCATCTGCATGGCATACGAACCGCAATCACTGTATCCATACGGGCTGACCTC
>CAYVJI010000059.1:0-10526 GCA_964451805.1 uncultured Pelolinea sp.
CAGGCTTGCGGGCGGATGGTTCAGGACTGATCATCCCCGTTTCGCGCGGGGTGGCGCAGGCGCAGGATGTACGTCAGGCTGCCCTGGACTTGCGCACCCGTATTCAGGCTGGGGTAGAAGGAGTTGGGTCACGGTCAGCCGCAGTGCAATCAATAAAAACCCAAATCACCAGAGCTTTGTTTGAGACGGGCTGCATTCAATTCGGCGAATTTCAATTGGCATCTGGCAAGTCTTCCCCGATCTATATCGATCTGCGCCGCATGGTGTCATTCCCGTCATTGCTGCGGGAGGCAGTGCAGGCTCATCTTGGTTTGCTGCAGGATGTGAAAAGCGATCAGATGGCTGCCGTTCCGTATGCTGCCCTGCCAGTTGCTGCTCTGGTGTCGATGCGCCTGAATAAACCTTTGATTTACCCCCGTAAAGAGGTCAAGACGCACGGCACCGCGCAGGCGGTTGAAGGCGCCTATCAACCAGGCCAGAGCGTAGTGCTGCTGGAAGATGTCGTCACCAGCGGCGGCAGCATCATCAAGGCGGTTGACACCCTGCGGGAAGAGGGTTTGATCATAACAGATGTGGTTGTGCTGGTTGACCGGCAGCAGGGCGGGCACGCGAAACTGGCGCAGGCAGGCGTGAAAATGCACGCATTTCTTACAATTGGAGAGATCATTCAAATTTTGTCTGAGCAGCAGTTGATCGATGCTGCCACTCGCCACAAGATGCAGAGCTATTTCGATGAACAGACCATCCGCTGACCTTGCCTGCTCTATCGCTGGCCTGAAGCTGCGCAATCCGCTGGTGCTGGCGTCAGGTGTGCTTGGCACCAGCCCAACCCTGCTGGAAAGGGTCGCGCGCAGCGGTGCCGGAGCGGTGACTTCGAAAAGCTGCGGCCTTGAGCCGCGTGCAGGTCATCCCAATCCGGTAGCGCTGCCTTGGGGCGGCGGGGTGATCAACGCGGTCGGTTTGACCAATCCGGGAATTGAACAAGAAGTACCATTGCTTATCGAAGCGCGGCAAATCCTGCGGGCAGTGGGCGTGCCGCTGATCGCCAGTATTTTTGCGCCCACCCTGGATGATTTTGGGCGCATGGCTGCTGGCATCAATCAAGCGCAACCGGATTTGATCGAGGTGAATATCTCCTGCCCAAATGTAGGGGATGAATTTGGCAAGCCTTTTTCAGCTTCTGCTGATACAGCTGCTGCTGTCACACGACTGGTGCGCCAGCATACCTCCATTCCCTTTTCTGTAAAATTGTCCCCCAATGTAACCGATATTGCGCAGATCGCCGCGGCGGTTGAAGCGGAGGGCGCCCATGCCATCACGGCCATCAACACTGTGCCCGGCATGCTGATCGATGCTTATGCTGCTCAGCCTGTTCTATCCAATCGCGTCGGCGGGCTTTCGGGCTGGTCTATCAAACCATTGGCGCTGCGCTGCGTTGCGGAAATCTATCGCGCGGTGCGCATTCCCATCATAGGCACGGGTGGGGTCAGCTGCGGCTTGGATGCCGCTGAAATGATCATGGCGGGTGCTGCCGCGGTGGGGGTGGGCGCGGCTGTTTACCAGCGAGGGGTGGAGGTTTTTGCCCAGATTTCAGAGGAACTGCGGGATTTCATGACCCAGCAGGGGTATCAGGATCTTGAGAATATGCGCGGGATCGCTTTAAAATGAAGAATGAAAGAATTTATCAAGTGGTTACAGTAAAGGAAGTGCGGGTTGAAAATCCCACCAGCCGTTCCTTGATATGCGCTGTGGAGTTGCCAGATGCTCAGCCGGGTCAATTTGTGATGGCATGGCTGCCGGGTGTGGGAGAAAAGCCTTTCAGTGTTGCGTATAGCAATCCATTGACTATCACTGTGGCAGCCGTGGGTCCATTCAGCCAAGCATTATATCGGCTGCAGCCGGGAGCATGCCTATGGGTGCGTGGGCCATTGGGGCAGGGTTTTCAACCTGCTGGGAAAAGGCATCTAATGATAGGGGGTGGCTATGGGGCAGCTCCTCTATTATTCTTAGCGCGGCAAGCCATTGAAAAAGGACAGCACGTCTGCGCATGCCTGGGAGCGCGCAGCCAGCAGGAACTGGTGTTGATTGAAGAATTCCGTTCTGTAGGGTGCGAGGTACGCATATGCACCGAAGATGGCAGCTGCGGGGAAAAGGGACTGGTTACCCAAATTACTGATAGGGCAATGCGGGATTTTCATCCAGATAGCTTGTACGCCTGCGGTCCGCGGCCAATGCTGCTCGCCGTGCTTGAATTGAGCCGGAGGAAAAGAATTCCAGCCCAGCTTTCGTGGGAAGCCCTCCTGCGCTGCGGCATTGGCTTATGCGGTTCCTGCGAACTCGATCAAGAAGCTCGCTGCCAGGCGGACCTGCCGGCAGGCTGGCTGGTTTGCAAAGATGGTCCGGTTTCTTCATTTTATCCTCAATGAAAGCAGTCTCCGGCAACGGTTGGCTTCTCTAGTACAATAACCTCTACAGACTTTTCAGGAGACAAAACCATGTCCATGACATCACGCGAACGGGTACGGGCGGTGCTAGAGCATCAACTGCCAGACCGCGTGCCCATTATTATTGGAATCAGCAATGCGACCGGCATAAAGATGAAACCCTACCAGGAATTGAAACAATTGCTGGGTATCCAGGCGCCTGATGATTACATCTATGATTGGCCGGAATTAGGCACCGCCAAGATCGATGAAGAGACAATGCGGCGTTTGCATGCCGACGCGCGTGGAGTTTTGGACCGTTTCCCGCTGGAAGTGCAGGAGCGCAACCGCGTTCGTCCCCAGCATTCAGCCTGCATTGACGATTGGGGCGAGGGACAGATTGAAATCGAACCCGGTGTATGGTTCCCGGGTTATCATCCGCTGGCGGAAGCGACTACCTTGGATGATCTGGAAAGCTATGAAAACTGGCCAGACATGGCTGACCCATACCGCGTGGAACAAGCGGCACTGGATGCGCGCCGATTGGATGAGGAGAACCAGTATGCGATTCTGGCGACACCCTGGCTGATGTTCCCCTTGGAACGGGCATTCGGTCTGCAGGGCATGGATAAATTCCTGATGAACTTAGCCATGCTGCCGGATTTTGCCGAGGCATTGCTGAAAAAGAACTTGGAATTGTGCAAACAGCACATGGGACATTTCTTAGATGCGGTGGGAGAACACATCGACATGATCAAGATCGGGGATGATTTGGGGACGCAGGATCGCCTGATGATCTCGCCGCGCATGTATCGGAAAATTCTGAAACCCATTCACGCTGAACTGATCCAATTCATCAAAGAACGCACCAAAGCGAAGGTGTTCTTTCACACAGATGGAGATGTGTTTGATCTGATCGGGGATTTTATTGAAATTGGGGTGGATATCCTCAATCCTGTGCAAACATCTGCAGGCAAAATGTCGGACCTGGAAGGATTGAAAAGCTCATTTGGCCAGAACATCATCTTTTGTGGAGCCATGGATACCCAATACTTCCTGCCGAAAGGCAGTCCGCAGGAAGTGCGCGATGAGATGCGCAGGGTGATGCGTGCTTTAGGGGAGAATGGCGGTTACATGGCTGCCTCTGTGCATACCATTATGCAGGAAGTCCCTGCCCAGAATATCCTGGCAATGGTTGATGCAGTGGAGCAGTTTGGATATTACCCCTTGAAATAGAAAAGAAGGGCGATCCGCAGAAGCTGGTCGCCCTTCTGATTGATTGGTTGAAAATTAAAGCGATTCCTTTTCGTACGGAACACCAGCGGCAGCAGGTCCTTGCGATCTGCCTACCACACCCGCCAGAATGACCATGGTGAGAATGTAGGGAACCATTAACAAAAGTTCAGGCGGTATGGGGAAGCGCAGGATGGATAGGTTGGTAGAAAGTGATTCCGCAAAACCGAACAATAAACCAGCGCCCAGCGAGCCGACCGGCGTCCATTTGCCAAAGATCATGGCTGCCAAACCGATGAAACCGCGACCGGCGGACATCACTTGCTCAAAGTATCCCAACGAACCGAGCGAGAAGTATGAACCTGCAAAACCTGCCATCATTCCACCCAGGATTACAACAAAGTAACGCGTTCTGAACACATTGATGCCCAAGGTATCGGCAGCTTTGGGATGTTCGCCGACAGCCCGCAACCGCAACCCCCATTTGGTGCGAAAAAGCGCTACGCTAAGTAAGACCACCAGGATATACATGGCATACACAAACATATTCTGCCGGAAAAGAATCGGACCGATGAAAGGTATCTTCGAAAAGAAGGGCAGGTCAAAAGAGGGGAAGAATCCGCTTTGATTGAGGTACTGCCATTCTACTACCTGCAATATCTTTGTCACGATATAAGAAGTCAATCCTACGGTAAATATATTGATGATCGTGCCTGAGATGATTTGATCAACTTTATATTTGATTGACAGCATGGCATGCACGCTGGCGGTTAACCCGCCTGAGATGATGGCTGCTGCAACTCCTGCCCAGAGACCGAAGACGCTGCCGAACATGGAACCCACCAAGGCGCCCGTGATCATCATACCCTCAATAGCGATATTGACTACTCCAACCCGTTCACACAAAATGCCCGAGAATGCGCCCAGAACGATAGGTACGCTGCGCATGATGGCGATTCTCAACATCCCACCGACGTTTACCATACCACCTGCTGCTCCCCAAGCCAAAAAACTGATGATGATCAGAATTCCTTCAAAACCCAGTACGCCATTAGTGTATTTGCCAAATCCTTTGAACAGTTGAAACACTCCCAGAACAGTGCTGAGAAAAGTGATGATCCTCAGGATTGCTTTGGTGTTGAAAGTGAGATCCGCAATAGTAGCTACCGAGCCGCCTGGGGTCATGACGAAAATGGTTTGTATGGCAGGGTCTGTAGTGCGTACAAACACAAACCAGATAAAAGCAGCGATGACGAGAAAAATTACCCCCATGATCCTTTGACGCCGGATAACGGGGTCCTTTTCAAAGATTGTGTCTTTCAGATTTTTATTTGCCATTAGATTCTCTCTCCTCAGGCGGTTTTTTCAAGTTCAAGAGCAGGTTTGGGTTCTTTCAATCGATAAATGCTGCGGATGATGGCAGGTGCGGCGATGAAGAAAATGATAAATGCCTGCAGAATTGAGATGATATCGATCGGAATGCCGGTGTTGATTTGCATGACGCGTGACCCATGCCGCAGAAAACCGAATAACATGGCTGTGATGATGCAAAGGACAGGATGATTGTTAGCCAGCAGGGCGACCGCGATGGCATCGAAACCGTATCCGGTAGAAAGCGCCTGCGTTTGCCGGAAATTAACACCCAGCATCTCTACCGCTCCAGCCATGCCGGAGAGCGCTCCCGAGGCTGTCATTGCTAAAATTGTGATCATGGATGAACTCATGCCGGCGTAGCGCGATGCATGCGGATTCAAGCCCACTGAACGCAGCTCAAAGCCCCAGGTGGTTTTATATAGAATGTACCAGACCAAGACTGATACAACAATGGCTAACACGAAGCCAATGTGCAAACGCAGCGTCGTGCCTTCAAAAAAGCGCAGCAGATGAGCGGATTGTTCGATGAGCGGAGTTTTAAAGGGTGTGGTGGGATCTTCAAACGGTCCGCGGATGAGATATTCGGAGAAGTTGAAGGCGATATAGTTCATCATAATGGTGTTGATCACTTCATGCGCACCTGTTTTCGCTTTCAACCAGCCAGGAATATAACCCCAAAGCGCTCCAAATAAAGTACCTACTGATAAAGCTAATGGTACATGCAGGATGGGCGGCAAACCCTTGAATGTCCAACCTGCCCAGGCAGCCATGATGGCACCCATATAGAGTTGACCTTCGGCACCAATATTGAAAACACCTGCCTGGAAACCCAACGCTATGGCCACGCCTGTGAAAATATAGGGTGTGGTGACCACCAGGCTTTCCAGGAATGGCTTGAAGGCTGATTCCATTGTTTTTGCGTTTCCACTAAATAAGGCTGCAATCATCTTAGAAAGATTGCCAAATGATCCTTCGAACAGGGAGGAGTAGGTTTCCCAAATAAGTTTAAGAGATTCATACATACCTTCCCCGAACGAACGCCCAAAGGCTTTGTAAATTGCTGGGGTTGTGGATGCTGCAAGAATGCCACCCAAGATCAATCCGGTAAAGATTGCGAGCAGAATGATCGTGAGAGAACTCTTGGATATCTCTTCAATGAAGATATTGAGGAAATTTTTCTTTTCTGATTCGTTTTTTTTCGCCATGTTTCGCCCTTATGTAACGATCTCACGTATCTTTTTGGGTTTGCGTTTTTTAGCGCTGATCTCGGTGGAGATACCTGCCATCAGTAATCCCAGCTCTTCTTTGGTGACAATGTCCGCATCAACAATGGTAAGAATCTTCCCGCGGTACATCACAGCAATGCGATCTGAGAGCTGCATGACTTCATCGAGTTCCGTGGATACCAGCAGGATGCCGCAGCCCGCATCTCGTTTTTCAATCAATCGCCGATGGATGTATTCAATGGAACCCACGTCCAATCCGCGCGTGGGTTGAGAAGCGATCAATAATTTTATGGGGCGGGAGAATTCGCGGGCTACGATCACTTTTTGCTGGTTACCGCCGGAAAGGCCGCTGACCGGAACTGCTGTACCGGTTGTGCGAATGTCAAAAGCCTCAACCAATTCTTTTGCGTTTTTCTGAATGACCTCAGGCTGCAAGACAATGCCGCGTGAAAAAGGCTTCTTATAGTAAGTGTTGAGGACCAAATTGTCTTGAATGAGGCTCTGCAATACCAATCCATCTTTTTGCCGGTCTTCGGGAATATGCGCCACGCCAAGTTCAGTGATTCCTCGCGGATCACTGTGGGTGGTATCTTTCCCCAAAATGGAAATGCGACCGGCATCTGATTTCATTAAGCCGGTCAGGCAGCGCACCAATTCCGTTTGACCATTTCCTTGAACGCCGGCGATTCCTAAAATCTCCCCTGCTTTAACATCAAAGGAAATATCATCAACTTCTACTTTTTTATTTTTGTTGACTATGGTTAGGTTTTCAACCTTCAGAACTGTATTTTTGGGTTTGGCTTCTTCTTTTTGCACATTCAGTTCAACTGGTCGCCCGACCATCATGGCAGCCAGCTTCTTCGGATCAGCTTTTGACGGTGTTGATTCTCCCACAACCTTGCCTGCCCGAATGACCATGATGCGGTCTGCGCATTCCATCACCTCGTGCAGTTTATGCGTGATGAAGATGATAGATTTTCCTTTGGAGACCAAACTGCGCATGATCTTGAATAGGTCCTCCACCTCTTGGGGGGTGAGCACTGCGGAAGGTTCATCCATGATCAGAATCTCCGCGTTGCGGAAGAGCAATTTGATGATCTCAACACGCTGCTGCAGACCGACAGGCAGATCCTCAATGAGGGTGTAAGGATCGATCTCCAAGCCAAATTGGTTCGAGATTTCTTTCACTTTCTTGGCTGCTCTACTAGAATCTAGCAAACCGCCTGGCTGGGTGTATTCTTCTCCCAGCATGACATTTTCTGTTACCGTGAAAACCGGGATCAGCATAAAATGCTGATGTACCATTCCAATACTGGCTTCGATGGCGTCATTGGGGGATTTTATTTCGGTTATTTTGCCATTGATGAGAATTTCACCTTCGTCCGGGGAATAAAGACCATACAGAATGTTCATCAAGGTTGTTTTGCCTGCGCCGTTTTCCCCCAGCAGAGCGAGGATCTCACCCTTGTTCAGTTTTAGATCAATATGATCATTGGCCAGCACACCCGGAAACCGTTTGGTAATTCCACGTAGTTCAAGAATCGGTGCCATGTACGCCTCGCCTTAGGTGGATTTTTAAACATAAAAAGATTCTATCATAGAAAAGAACAGAGCCGGAGAAACCGGCTCTGTCTATCTTTTTTTGAAGATTAAGCTCTGAAATTACTCGCGTGGATAGAGTTCAAGATATTCCGATGAAACGGTTTGGATTTCACCCGAGAGGATCTTGTCGTATAACGCTTCCACTTCAGCTTTCAGCTCAGCAGGATATTCGATGTCTGGGTTGAAGGCGAGTGAGGTACCGTCATTAGCAAATTGCAGAATGTACAAGCCGCTCTCCCATTTGCCTTCCTCGACTAATCCCTTGATGGTGTCGTAAACGGGCACATCCATGTTCTTCAGCGCGCTGGCTAAGATGAGGTCCTTGTACTCAGGAACCGTCAGTGTCCAATCTTGGTCGACACCGAAGATGTAGCCAAATCCGCGGTCACGCATGGCAGCTGCTGTACCGCCGCCCACGAAACCTGCAACGGGCAGAACAATGTCAGCGCCATTATCCATGAAGGACTCGCCGAATTGGCGTCCCAGATCGATATCGCTCCAGGAGCCGGTGGCTGCGGACTGGTCCATGGCTGCCGGGTCGTACCCCAGTACTTTCACGTCAGTGCCGTGTACTTTGTTGTATTCCTGCACACCCATGTAGAAACCATCCATGAAGATCTGCACCACAGGCCCGAAGATGCCGGTGTAGGTTGCCACAGTGCCGGTCTCGGTCATGCCTGCAGCTAGATAGCCAGCCTGGAAGCAGCTCTGATCCATGTAGGCATCCACGCCCAAGAAGTTATCATAGGTGAGCCAGTTGATGTCAATGCCGATGAATTTGACATCCGGGTTCGCCTCAATCGCGGCGGCGCAGGCATCTGCCATCATGAATCCAACGCAGACCACTACTTCAGCTTCTGAATCCACGCATGCCTGCAGGTTGGGAGCATAGTCATCAGCGCTCTTGGACTCAATATAGCTGGCTTCGATGCCGAAATCCGCTTGAGCCTGCTCCAAGCCCTTCCAAACCATGTCGTTGAAGGATCGGTCGCCGATGCCAGCTGCATCCGTCACTAAGCAGGCTTTAACCGATTCTCCTGCTGCTGCCTTTGGTTTGCAGGATACCAGAACCATTGAAGCTATCACGATTAGTACGAACAGAACAGAAAGTTTTTTCATTTTTCTCCTCCAATAGATTTGTGGCAGTTCGCCACATTGGATAAGTTTAGTATATTGGTTTTATAGTTGTTATGCAAGTCGTTTGAAGGTTTTTAAGATTTGCTCTGAAAAGAAAATGAAGATTGTCACCTCCTTGTGAAAAAAATCTTATAGACGGACTTTTTCTTATTATATCATTTTGGTAAAACTATCGACTTTTTCATAGAAAATACTGCTAACTAATCTTCATTATGAATCCTTAGTTGTTTTAGGAACTTTTCTGGAAGGGGCATTTGTTCTTTGTCAGCAATTTCCCGTAAAAATTTTATATCAAGTGTACTCAATTCGGCCTTGATCAGCAAATCTGGGCGTTGTTTTAGAGTGCGCAGCAATGCCTGGCGCCGTCGCCATAGGGCTATGCTTTGATGGTTGCCCGAAACGAGCTCTTGCGGCACTTGCCAGCCTCTGAAGTCTGCCGGACGGGTGTAGTGCGGGTATTCCAGTAATCCGCTAGCAAAGGAATCATCTGCGGCGCCAGACGGATCTCCAAGGGCGCCGGGCAGCAGACGTGTGACCGCTTCAATAAATACCAGCGCCGGCAGTTCACCTCCACTTAAGACATAATCCCCGATGGAAATTTCCTCGCTGACCAGATGCTGGCGGACGCGTTCATCCACACCCTCATAACGCCCGCATAGGATGAGCAGCCGCTCTTCAAGGCTGAACTTTTCAGCGACTGCATGCGTCAGCAGCCTGCCTTGCGGTGTCATGAGGATGATCGGGCAAATCGGCTGTTCCTGCATTAGGTCTTCCACTGCTGAGAAAATAGGTTCAGGTTTCATCACCATCCCGCCGCCGCCACCAAATGGCGCTTCATCTGTGGTGTGGTGTTTATCCTTTGCCCAATCACGGATATTGTGAATGTTGATACTGATGAGGGATTGTTCACAGGCGCGCTGCAGTATGCTGGTATGAATATATGGGGAGAAGACCTCCGGGAAGATCGTCAAGATATCAAAACGCATGTTTTTATTCTATCTTAAAGGATAGAATAAATGATAAAAAAAACAGGCTTGCCGATTGTGATTATTTTTGGTATAAAGCTTTGCTTGACCAATTTTTCCCGCGAATGATAAGATAATCCCATGCAAATTAAAGGAAGACGATGGAACATGCGCCAACCTCGGCGTCGCAGCAATCCATTTAAGATTCTGCTGCTGCTGGCTTTGATCTCTTTTTTGGTGTATGTGAATTTGACAGTGGAGCCCCTTTCGCCAACGTTATTCTTGGCGTCGCCAACGCCGACCATATCAGCTGAGACCTACCTGGCTCAGGCTGAAAACCTGGCGCTGGAAGGCAAGTACAACCAAGCTCTGCAAGAATACAACAGGGCTATCCTGGCTGATCCGCAAAATCCTGCTATTTACCTGGCGATCGCCAGGATCTTTGTTTACAACGGGAATTACGAAAAAGCAATTGAAAATGCCAGCAACGCGGTTTTATTAAATCCTACCAGCAGCATGGGGGAAGCTCTCAAAGGATTCGCCCAGGGCATGCTGGGAGATTATCT
>CAYVJI010000060.1:0-10497 GCA_964451805.1 uncultured Pelolinea sp.
AGTTCACGCGCAAGCGTTTTTAGATTGCGGGTGATGTAAGAAACTTCTTGCACGCGGTTATCGTTACGGGTGTCTCCAGACATCAATTGGATATAGTCCACCAGGATCAGATCAATACGATGCTCGAGGTGCAATCGGCGGCATTTGGTACGCATTTGAATGGGGGTTAGTGCTGGAGTGTCATCCAAAAAAATTTTTGAATTGCTCAGCACTTCCATGGATTGAGCCAAAATATCCCAATGTTCCGGTTTGATCTTGCCGGAGCGTAACTCTTGCGAATTAATTCCTGTATCCTGTGCAATCATACGCTGCACGAGCTGTTCGTTGGACATTTCGAGCGAAAATAAGGCTACGTGTTTTTTGTGCTTGAGGGCGGCGTTCTTGGCCACAGTCAGCAGGAATCCAGTTTTACCGGACCCAGGGCGACCGGCGATGATGAGCAAGTCTGATCTTTGCAATCCGCCCAGCAATTTATCCAGGTCTGCTAAACCCGTGGGAACGCCAAATATTTCTTCACTGCGTTGTGAGAGCAGAGAAACGCGATCATAATAATCATCGATAACAACCTGGATGGGTAGCAGGTCTCGCCGAATGCGACGTTCACTCAACTCAAAAATTGATTTCTCGGCTGAGTTGATGATATCCTCTACTGCCTTTTCTTCTTGATACGCAAGCTTTGCCATCTCATTGGCTGCCGCCAACATTCTGCGGCGCACCGATGTCTCTTCCACAATTCTGGCATAGGCAGCGGCGTTTAGGGAACTGGGCGTTTGGTTGATAAGCATCATCAGGTATGCCTGACCGCCGATCTCTTCCAGCTGCCCGCGTTTTTCTAACTCTTCGCTGAGGGTTAAGATATCTATTGGAGTTCGATTTTCATGCAGGAAAGTGAATACTTCCCAAATCCAGCGATTGCGGATGATATAGAAGTAATCCGCACTGAGGATTTGGGCAGTATCATAATAGGATTCCGGGTTGATCAGCACACTGCCCAATACCGCTTCCTCAGCCTGGCGATTATGCGGCTGGGATTGGATAGTACTGGAATTGGTTTCCTGTGGTTCAAAAAAATCTTGCATGCTAAAAATCATTTTCTTTTAACATCTGGTTGGTCTTGATCATTGTCGGGATGATCATTATCATCCTGATCATCCACTTCTCTGTCCTCTGATTGATCCTTAGAGCGCGCTTTGAAATATTCTTCAAATACCGACAGGCGTTCATCATTCAAAGAAACCTTGGGGCTGTCGCCAGGTTCAGATTTTAAAGTTTCGGATTTTCGCGAGGTGATTTCTTCTTCTCCTTCATTAATTTCCTCAGGTACAATGCTGGCTTCGTCCATCACTTTTTGATCAACAAAAATTGATACATGGGCTCGCACTGCTAATGCGATTGCATCCGAAGGGCGAGAATCTACTTGGAGTGTTTTCTGTCCAGATTCAATCATCAACGTGGCAAAGAAAATATCATCTTTCAATGAGTGGATGGTCACCTGAGTAAGCCGTCCTTCCAGCAATACAATCATGTTGTTGAGCAGATCATGCGTTTGCGGACGCGAGACCTCGATTTCCTGCAGTGCGATGGTGATCGCTTCTGCTTCATAAGGACCAATCCAGATTGGAAGGTATTGGTCTGCATCGACTTGTTTCAAAACAACGATGCGCTGTTGGTTGGTCAGACTGACCCGCAGGCTGTCAATTTTTACTTCAACGAGCTTAGGCATGCGCTTCCTCCGCTGTGTGTTTATTCTAACATGCTGCTCAAGGTTTATATAGAGTAAGAAAAAAAGTGATAGTGTATAATTGATTCAGCCGCATTTTTTAAGAATTCTCCAATTGCAGAGAATATTCGGTGAAAAGTAAATTGCGGTTAATTTGTTTATACAATTATCGTAGAGATCAAAAAAATCAATTAGTTGTGTGAATATTTGTTTGGATGAAATGTATTAATCACTTAATTCATTTTGGGAAACTATTGTATCCGTGAAACCCTTGATTCTCTTAGTCGAAGGAAAACGCGCAGATCGTGCCTCATACATGGCGGGATTAAGTAAAAAGGGTTTTGAGGTCGAATCAGCCTTGAATGGCGCGGATGCATTAAGTAAACTTGTGAGCATTGACCCCAAGGCTATTATCGTGGATGCGGCATCCATGCGCACTTCGGGAACTCGAATATGCAATTCCCTGCAAAATGTACTGGAAGATATCCCCGTGATCTTGATTGTAGCAGAAGACCAGGCAGGCGTGAATCCAGATTGTGCAGATGAAGTCCTGCGTTTGCCATTCACATTACAGAAATTACTGAACCGTTTAAAACCCTACCTGGCATCGGATAAAAATAAAAAGCTGGTGTGCGGGTTAATAGAGTTGGATCTAAAGCAGCGCTGGCTTTACTGTAATGGAAAACGGACACGTCTTACCCCGCGGCTTTTTATCTTAATGGAATCATTTATGCGCAGACCTGGGGAAGTTCTGAAGCGCAAAGAATTATTCAAGAAGATCTGGGAAACGGATTATGTGGGCGATATGCGCTCGTTGGATGTGCATATCAGCTGGCTTCGACAAGCCGTTGAGGATAATCCTCGGAGACCTCGATATATTAAAACCGAGCGCGGAGTGGGTTATCGCCTGGAAGTAGAAAAACCGAAAAGACCCGATAAAGCTTCATAAAACCAGTAATTTCTTTTTAGAAAATATTCCATCGTTGCATCTTTCTTACGTTTACAATGCCAACACCAATGTCAGCAGCAGTCCGCCGGCGATGACGCTGCCTAGTTGACCGGCTGTGTTGGAACCCATAGCGTGCATCAAAATGTAGTTATCAAAATCCTCCTCTTGTGCCATTTTCGCCGAGAGTCTACCGGCCATGGGGAAAGCGGATATGCCGCAAGCCCCGATTAGAGGATTGATCTTCCCTTTGGTGACCAGCGCCATTAACTTGCCAAAGAGAAGCCCTGCAACAGTATCAATGATGAATGCCAGCAATCCCAATCCCAAAATCATCAAGGTGTCGAGGTTTATAAAGCTCTCTGCCGTCATCGTCGCACCAATGGTCAGACCCAAGAAAAGTGTTGCCACATTGATGATTTCATTTTGCGCAGATTGATTCAAGCGTTCTACAACACCGGATTCTTTAAGAAAGTTGCCCAGCATGAGGGCGGCAATTAACGGGGCAGCGAAAGGGGCAAGGATGCTGATCACTATTGTCACAACTAAGGGGAAGATGATACGAGCTTTTCTGCTGACAGGTTTGGGCGCATATTCCATACGAATCAAACGTTCATTGCGGGTGGTCAACAGTTTCATAATTGGCGGTTGGATAATCGGAATGAGACTCATGTAGGAATAGGCTGCTACCGCAATCGGAGCCAGCATATGGGGAGCCAATTTGCTGGCTACATAAATGGCGGTTGGCCCATCGATTGCCCCAATAACACCGATTGAAGCCGCTTCATTCAAGTTGAATCCCATCCAAGTAGCCAGGATGAGCGTTCCATAAATACCAAATTGGCCGGCTGCTCCCAATAAAGCCAGGTGAGGTTGAGCTAAAAGCGGGCTGAAATCAATCATCCCCCCAACGCCAATGAAGATCAACAATGGGAAGAGTTCGCTTTGAATACCAGCTCGGTAGAGCACGGAGAGAAATCCATCCCCCTGCGCCGAAGCTGCCATACCCAGATTTGCCAGAATGCAGCCAAATCCGATGGGCAGCAGTAGGACCGGTTCATATTGTTTGGCAATGGCTAAGTAAATCAAAACCAAACCTACCGCTATCATAATAAAATTACCAGCCTGCAGAGTAATCAGATTGCTTGAAATCAAGGACCACAAAGTGGCGAAATCCATGGTTACTTCCCCTCTTCCGAATATTCCATTAACACTTTACCCTGCTGAACCTGCTCGCCACCTGCAATGAAAATTTGGGCAATCATTCCCTCTCGGCAGGAACGAATAGAATTCTTCATTTTCATTGCTTCCAGGACGCATAACTCCTGTCCATAACTGACTGTGTCTCCCACTTTCACTGAAATTTCAACGATTACCCCGGGTATTGGTGCTCGCACCTGTTTGGAGGAATTTGCTACGGCAGAAGAGCTAGCTTGGGGCACAGGCTGATTTTGCAGATTATGGGTGATTGATGCGGTTGTTGTCGTGTGAACCTCGGGACCACAGGGAAGGTTTTCCTCAACAGGCCAAACCTCAAATTTTTTTCCTTGAATCTCGACCGGAATAGGTCTGGATTGAATATTGCCCACTTCTACATCAAAAACTTCATCCTGGATTTTAACTTTTATCTTCATGGGTGTGAATTCCTTTTTACATGAAAGGCATTGGATTGATTGATCTGCTGCAATCGGAGATTGGCTTTCCATGGGCTATTCATCCCCGAGCTTTTTTGATGGATTGGGGATGGCAATGTAATCTCTGTGGCGATCGCTACAGCTGTGGCAGCAGCAACGGCTAGTCGGTCGAGTTCTGGATTGGCATCAGATACATGATTATGCTCAGATTGGTTCGCTGCAACATTTTCTGGTTTGTCATTGCTCAAATGCACTATTGCAGCCATCAACCACCAAAGCAGGATCAGGCCGATAAAAACCATTCCTGCGCCAATCAAGGTAATCAGTAACGCGTTTTCCATGGATTCCCTCATTTATACGGGCGGGTTGCCGTGCTTGCGAGCTGGAATCTGCACGTGTTTATCTTGGATCAATTCCAATGCGCTGATGATTTTCATTCTGGTCTCGGAGGGCAGTATGATCTCGTCACAGAATCCGGCTTGTGCGGCAGCATAGGGAGTCAGATATTTTTCGCGATACTCCTGTATCAATTTCTCACGTTCTGCTGCAGGATCGCTGGCGTTTTTAATCTGCTTGTGGTACAGGATATTTGCCGCTCCCTCAGGACCCATCACGGCAATTTCGGCTGTGGGCCAGGCGTATGTGATATCGGTCCCTAGATACTTGCTGCTCATCACAATGTAAGCGCCACCATACGCCTTGCGAGTTACTACACTGACTTTGGGGACAGAGGCTTCGGAGTACGCATAAAGCACTTTCGCGCCATGCCGGATGATGCCGCCGTGTTCCTGATGCACGCCGGGCAAAAAACCAGGTGAATCAACGAAAGTAACCAACGGAATGTTGAAGCAATCACAGAAACGAACAAATCGGCAAATTTTGTCAGAAGCATTGATGTCGATCACACCAGCCAGCGAGTCGGGCTCTTGCGCCACAATGCCCACCGACTTGCCTTGCAGGCGGGCAAACCCAATGATGGCATTCGCTGCATATGCAGGCTGCAATTCTAAAAAGGAGTTTGTGTCAACTACCTGCTGAATCACAGTATGCATGCTATAAGGTTGAGTTTCATCTTCGGGGATAATGGAATTTAAATCTTCAGCCTTTCTGGCTGGATCATCATGCGATTCGTAAAGAGGAGGGTCATCCAAATTGTTCGCGGGCAGGTAACCGAGCAGAGTGCGACAAAGCTTTAATGTATCGCCTTCGGTAGCTGCAGTGAGGGAAGCCACTCCACTGGTGCCCAAGTGTACCTGGGCGCCTCCCAGACTCTCAAAATCCACTTCTTCACCGGTAATGGCTTTGATGACATTGGGCCCTGTGATGAACATATAGGATTGATTCTGGACCATGAAAATGAAATCCGTTAACGCTGGAGAGTAAGCTGCTCCACCCGCACATGGTCCCATGATAAGGCTGATTTGCGGAATGACTCCTGAATAGAGCGCATTGCGGCGAAAGATCTCCGCATAACCGCCCAGACTGTACACTCCCTCCTGGATGCGCGCACCTCCCGAATCAATCAAACCGATAATTGGCGCTCCATTCTGAGCGGCTAGGTCCATTACATGGCAGATCTTGTGGCTCTGCATTTCACCCAAAGAACCTCCCAATGCTGTGAAATCCTGAGCGTAAACAAAGACTTTGCGTTGATTGATCTTGCCATAACCGCTTACCACTCCATCCCCGGGGATACGATTCTGCGGATCATCACTGACATCACTCCGCTGCAGGATAAAAGGCTCTAGTTCATTAAAAGAATCCTGATCGAGCAGAATATCCAGGCGTTCGCGCGCAGTCAACTTGCCTTTTTCGTGCTGTTGGGCAATGCGCTGCTCCCCGCCGCCTAATTTCGCTGCTTTCCGTATTTCCACGAGTTTTTTATTTTGAGAGTTCTTTATTTCCATATGATTACCATTCCTCTATAATAATTTTAAACCATGAAAACCATGAGATTTTTCCATCATATTTATCACAAAAAAACGATTGCCTATACATTTCATAGGTTTAGAAGAAAAAGATTAATTAGAAAATAGTGTGTGAATTTTTAAGATTATGTATCAGTTATACTTTTAAATCAATCATAAACTATCGGTTTATTCAAATGAAAAAACTCGGTCTGTGTTTAATCTAACAGTAATCCATAGTAATCCATACTATAATATTTTCGAGATTGTGTTAGAACAATCTTACGCAGACATAACCTTGAGGATTTCCTCAAGGTTATGTTTTTAAAGAGGGTGGATTTTTTTAAATCACAATGATCAAGATTAGAAAAAGGAAAGAAAGCGGCAAGATCATCGAAGAGGCCAATACGAAATAAGAAGCCCAACGCAAGACTTGTTTGCGGTACAGATATGAACCGAATCCCAGATCTGCCAAAAAAAAGAAACCAGCGGCGACAGGCAGCAGCAGTAAACGCTCTGAAGGAGCCTGCTCTAATTGATATGTTCTAAGATTAAAACCAAGAGTAACGCTGTTGTAAGCAGGGATGAGAAAACTGACTAAGACCAGTAAGAGCAGGGTTAGCACAAGTCCCCCCAGGATAAAAGCACGGCTATATTTGTCTTTTAAAATGGTTGTGGCCAAAAATTCTGCGTTGGATGAGCGCGCTTGCATGGGAGCAAGAGAACCCAATTCAGCATATCGCCTAAAGACACGCATGAAATTGCTCTGGTCTTGTGGAGTGATCACTAAAACTCTATTGCGGCAGGCGATCAGTATATGGTTATGGAGGTCGGAAGCGAAAAACTCCAGCTTACCCAGGTCTTTGCTTATTTGAGTGCCCAAAACAGCACCTGGCACACTAAGACGCGGCAGAGGTATTTCCATCGGCAGGTCGCTGCCCGCGCGCAGCCACTCGATTTCATCCATGGGGATATCCTCGCTGCGTAAACCCCATTGAATGTGAAAACCATCTCGATCAATCCTATACATCGCGCGCAACAAGGCGAATAAGCGATATAAGATGAGCGGGAAGGGTGCAAATACAATGAGGCTGGCGATCAAATAAAGGATAAAAAATCCCCGATTCTCTTGAGCGTTGGCATACAGCAACAACGCAGTGCTAGCAGATGCAACCAGAAGCAATGCCCCGCTATGCAGGAGGATGCCCTGCTTGCGGACAGGGTGAAACCCTTGAGAATCATTCATGCGATTTGCATTTGAAAAGAATTACATTAAGTTTGCAGAACATTCTTTCAGTTTTTCGCAAACTATATCTACCTGATCTTCGCTCATGCAACTAGAAAAAGGCAGGGCTAATCCGCGCTTCCCTAAATCCTCACAGATCGGGTAATCGCCTGGCTGGTAACCAAATTGGTCTATCATAAAGGGCTGCAGGTGTATGGGAGCAAAATAAGGACGTACAGGAATACCCGCATTTTCCAATTGTTCGGCAAATTTTTCCCGATTTACACCTTTGGCGACTCTTATAACGTACACAAACCAGCTCATACGGGTAGTTTCAGGCATCACTGCAGGAAGTTCGATCGTCTCTAGATCAGACAACCGCTGCTGGTACATATCGGCGACATGCTGGCGCGCATTAATCAGGCTGTCAATGCGTTCCAGTTGCGAGAGTCCCAGCGCGGCGCTCATTTCATCTAAGCGGTAGTTATATCCTAAGTAAGTATGCTGCAGCCAGGTGTCACCCTGTGCCCTGCCCTGGTTGCGCAGCGAAGCCATGAATTGAGCTGCCTGGCTGTCGTTTGTGACGATCACCCCTCCTTCTCCGGTGGTCATCTGTTTGTTGGGGTAGAAAGCGAACACGCCGTAATTACCGAACGACCCTGCTTTTTTCCCTTTGTATTCAGCCCCCAATGCTTCACAAGAATCTTCAATCAATATTAAATCATACGTTTCCGCAATTTTGCAGATCTCATCATATTGCGCAGGCTGACCAAAGACGTCCACTGACAGGATGGCTTTCAAATGACCGGCAGCCTGTGAGGTATTGCGCGTAAGCCATTTTTTCCGCCGGTTTTCATCCCCGCTTAGTAGGTCTTCCACCGCTTGGCGCAGCTGCTGCGTTTGGATGTTTCCGGAGGAAGCCTGCACGTCCACAAAAACAGGAATTGCCCGTTCATATAAAATGACGTTGGTAGAAGAAATAAAAGAAAAAGGTGTGGTCAAAACCAAATCACCTGGCTGGATGCCCGCAGCGCGCACGCACAGGTGCAACCCGCTCGTTCCAGAACTGACCGCAATAGCGTGGTGGTTGCCACTGTAAGCGCACATCTGTTTTTCAAAAGCTTCTACACGCGGCCCGATGCTGAGCGATGTGGTTTGCAGGACATCCATTACAGCCTGGCGGTCCGCATCGGTGATCTCTGGGCTGGACATGGGCAGTAAATACTTATTCATGGAGATTTTTTTCTTCGATTAGATTTAGGATGAGACGAATTATAGCATCGCAGCAAAACGGATCAGGAATCGGTGCCTGGCTGCGTGGTTTGTTCATCTTCTGGTGCGGAAAGGTTTTCAACAACTTCGGAAGTCAGCGGAGGGGCTTCTTTGATCTGCAGGTCAACCTTATCCTCCATGGTTACTTGTCCGCGCAGGAACGCACCTTCTTCCGTGGTGAAAGCTGCAGCTACTACATTGCCCCAAACACGCCCGGTACTCCGGATTTCCAGCCGATCCGCTGTAATATTGCCATGCACCGCACCCGCAACAATAACAGTGTTTGAGCGAACGTTTTCGCAAGTAACTTTACCAGTTTCTCCCACTACCACCATGCCGAGCATGGCGATCTCTCCTTCAAAAATGCCTTCTATGCGAAGACCACCGCGCCCGCTGATGCGGCCGTGCCAGGTGATGCCCTCAGCTAGAACTGAGGTTACCCTTTCAATCTGGGTGGAAACAGGCGGATTGGCACTGGATGGTCGTTTGAACATAAATTAAATTCCTAAGCTGTTATGGTCTGATCTTTTTTGCTCGGGTCAAAGGGCGGCCAGATGGAACCGGCATATACGCGCGTTTTTGGCGGGACATCTTTTTTGATGGTTGCGCCATTCCCGATGCGACATTCCCTACCGATGCGCACCCCGATGTTGATGGTGACATTCATACCGATCTGCGCGAAATCTTCTATGATGACATCACCAGCCGTCATCGCTCCCGGAGAAAGATTGGTGCAGACTCCCAGCACACAATCATGCGAGACAACCACAGAATTATTGATGAGACTGCCCATGCCCACTACTGCATTGCCGCTCACATAGCTTTGCGCTAGAACCAGCACACCGGCTTCCAGCCGTGCGGATGGATCGACGTGCGCGCTGGGGTGCACGATCGACGGGCATACAAAGCCCGCCTGCGCCAATTGATGAAAAACATTCAGCCGTACAGTGTAGTTGCCGATGCCCCCGACTGAGTTGACTGCCAAGCGCACACCACTTTGATAGAGCTGCGGCAGCACCTCCACCCCGCCCAGCACAGGTGAACCGATGATATCTGCCCCTTTGGGCAGACTATCATCAATGATGCCTACGATCTGGTAGCATCCCAGCACGCGCACCGACTCAATAATCATTTTGCTGAGACCGCCGCCACCATAAATGATGACCTTGCTGGCGTCAAATGCAAATTGTGGATATAACGCGTTGTTTTTTGTCATTTCTGCCTGCCTGGTTTGATTATATCCTCTAAATTTCCAGCCATGCGCGCATGGCTGCTTCGCTCACAAAGAAACGCCAGGGCTTGCTCACCCAAGGCTCTCCAGCATAGGCGATGCCGATGCGCGTACCAGCTTGCACTTGGCAATCGGGCAAATCAATCCCTTTTTCGATGATCAGGCTGCTTTCTACCTGACAAAGGTCAGTTCCGTTCAGTTTCCCATCGATATTGAAGGCTTTGGTCAATTTTGCAGGTCCATCGCACCAGTGCGGCTGCAGAATGCCCACGCGCTGACGTTGAATGAAGGGGAGATTTTCCGTTGGTAGAACAGCGCGAATTAAAACAGCTGCGGGGTATCCTTGTACATGGCAAACGCAATTCAACATCCAATGCATTCCATAAGTGAAATACACATACGCGTGGCCGCCTGCAGCGTACATGACACGGTTGCGCTCGGTCAATCCGCTGCGCGCATGGCAGGCTTGGTCTTGTTCACCATCGTATGCCTCTGTTTCGCAGATGATGCCAGCGATACGCTCGCCGTTTAGGCAGCGCACCAACCGCTGACCCAGCAGCTG
>CAYVJI010000061.1:0-7727 GCA_964451805.1 uncultured Pelolinea sp.
GGCTTCAGGTTCTGGCTGCTCTTCTTCAATGCCTGGCGCAGTTCCGTCCAGGCTTCTTCCGCCTCCACCCCGCAGGCTGCCACCCGTTCGTTCACGAACTGCTGCTTCAGCGTCTCTAAGATCTTCTTTTCGTTGATGTGGATGTCCTTCTGCACATCGCGCGCGTGCATGTCGCGCAGCAGGGCGGCTTTCGTCAGCAGCGAGGCTGCCTGGATCTGTTCCTGAATGTAAGCCAGCCTGCGGCGGAAATTCTCTTCCAGCGCGCGCGGTTCGCCTGCCGCCACCGCCAGCGCCTGCTCGAATGTCTCCTTGGAAGCCACCGGGCGGATGCGCTCCGTTCCGCTCTCGCTCACCGGCAGCCAGTAGGTCATGGCATCCGTCTTGACCACGTAGAAAACCTTGCGGTCGCCCAGCAGGTTCTTGCTGTCCATGCCCGTGATCTGCCCCAGTCCATAGCGGCAGTGCACGATCCAGTCCCCTTCGCTTAATTCAAGTGTGGTCTTTGTCATGGACAGGTCCTCTTGTTTCAACAGCCCGCTTTGGGCTGTTCGCGCATGCCGGAAGTTGATTTTGCGGCGGATTGATATGCCAGAACTGCGTTTCAGGGAAATGCCGCCCCCTTGCCTCTCTCGCTTCCTTTTTCCCTGCGCTGATTTTTCAATGCGTTTAATTCTTTCTGATATTATAACGCATGGTCTTTGAAACTGAACCTCGCTGAAAACATCCCTCCAGCCTATTTATTATCCGCCGCAAACATTTTTAAGAACGCCTTCACCACCCGCGGGTCGAAATGCGTGCCTGCCAGCGATCGGATATGTTCGATCACTTTCTCCCGCAGCCAGGCCTTGCGGTACGGCCTTTCTGAGCTCAGCGCGTCCCACACGTCGATCACCGCGAAGATGCGCGCCGCCAGTGGGATCTGCTCGCCCTTCAAGCCGCGCGGGTAGCCAGTGCCGTCCCACTTTTCGTGGTGGCAGTAGGGGATCTCCAGCGCCGGGCGCAGGTATTCCACCGGCGCCAGCATCTCGAACGCGTAGCGCGGGTGCTGGCGCATGATCTCCCATTCTTGCTCGCTCAGCTTGTCCGCTTTAAGCAGAATGCTGTCCGGTATGCCCAGCTTGCCCATGTCGTGTAGCAGCGCCCCGCGCCGCACATGCACCAGTTCCCCTTCATCCATGCCCATCGTTCGCGCCAGCTTCAGCGTTTGCTCCGTCACCCGCTGCGTGTGCCCTTCGGTTTCTTTGTCGCGCAGGTCCATCGCCCGCGACCAGCCCACGATGGTTGAATCATACGCGCGTGTCACCTCGCTCAGCGACCTGCGCAGGTCGTCATATACCTGGATGTTATCCGCGGCGATGGCAGCTTGCCCCGCCAGCGTCTCCATCAGTTCCAACCAGTCTTCATCCGCCTGTGTTGTCCCCCGTTGGAAGACTTCCAGCGCTCCTTTCACCTGCCCCTTAGCAGTCAGCGGGAGGCCGTTGTAGGCGGTAAATCCTTCTTTATCCAATAATGAGCCGCTTGACTCATCCCATTCTAGGTCCTTCATAGACAAGTGTTTTCTTTGAATAATGATTTGCTTCAAGCGCTGCTTGTCTCCCATCAGGTTCCTGGCGGCTTCTGCGTTGGAAAAACCTTTATAGTAAAAAGCTGCGCTTTCCACCTGCTCGGAGTCGCCGAGCGTGATCGCTGCCGCATCAACCTGCAGCATTTCCCTCGTTTGTTCCAGGATGATGCTCATGATGATGTCCAAATCTAAACTGCCCAGGATCGCCTGGTCGATTTTTCTCAAACCTCGCAGGTGCGCCAGCTGTTGCTCCACTTTATCGCGCGCTTTCACCAGCGCGCGGATATCCTGCAGAATGACGTGCACGGCGTTCTTTTCCCCGAAGGGGAACAGCGTTGCCGAAACCGCCACGGGTACCAGGCTGCCATCCAGGCAGCGGATTTTTTCCTCGATTGTCTCCACCGATTGCCCGATTTGTTTCAAGGCTGTCATGCGTTTCAGGATCATTTCGTGGAACTCGGGCGCGAACAATTCCAGCGGGTCTTTTCCCAGCAGTTCTTCTTCCGCTGCGGCTTTGAAAAGAGCGACGCAGGCTGGGTTCACCAGCACGACCTTGCCTTCTTGGTTGACGAATTTCGCCAGCGGTGAATAATAGATCATGTTGCGGTAATTGAGCTCGCTCTGCCGCAAAGCCAGTTGTGCCTGTGCGGTATTTTCCTTTTCTTTTTCCAGCGCCAGCATGCGCGTGCGCAGGTCGAAATACAGCACCGTGCCGGTCACCAGCACGAATGCCAGTCCTTTGTAGGTTTGCGCGCGCAGCAATGCTTCCGGTTCTGTGAAGAACAGTGCGATCAGCCGGTCGGAAAACAATATCCACAGCCCGGCCGCAATGAGATAGGTCAGCGCCACCCGTAAAGGTAGGAGCTTTATGCCGTCTTTCATCGCATTGATCCAATTGCCTCTGCCTATTTATATAATATTCTTTTTTCAAATTCAATAGAGCGGGAAAAGGGTAAACCGATCCATGTGGCTGCGCTGTACTTAAACCTGGTGCGCTTTGTCTATCCATTCATTCTTAAAATTAAATAGACCATAAAAATGATTTAAAATAGAGATAATTGCGCAAAGGTAATTAAAGTTTTTCAATAACCATCATCTCTTTGGGGTAAGTTTGTAAGCAAAAAATAATTTGTCACAGATTCTGATTTTAAGCGTGGAGATATATGCCTTTACAAATTTTATATTGATAGCTTATCCGCCAAAGATGGAAAACTTGAACAGCACTAACGAACATAAAAAGGTTGATGTCTTGGAAAAAGGAGTAGGAAATGCGTAACTGGAAATGCCTGCCTCATATGGTTGTTTTAATAGTCTTCATCCCCGCATCACTCGGGTTCACAAACAGACCCGTTGCTTTCTCCGCACCTCCTTCTTCTGTTCATTTAGCGGCATCCACGCCGCAGGTTGAAACCTTAGTGGTTACCAGTACAGCCGATAGCGGTCCGGGGACTCTGCGGCAGGTTTTATCTGATGCCTCTGCCGGGGACAGAATCACTTTTGACCCCGCGATCTTCCCTCCCGATTCTCCAGCCACCATCAGCGTTGAGAGCGGATTGCCTGAAATCTCACAGGGAAATCTGACGATTGACGCCAGCACTGCAGGCGTGATTTTGGATGGCGGTGCAATTGCCTCGGGTACCACTGATGGTCTGTTTATTACCTCCGACGGGAATGCCATTATGGGTCTGCAGATCATTCATTTTCCCGCGAATGGCATCACCCTGGAAAGGTGCTCGATGAATAAAATCGGAGGTGACAGAAATATTGGAATAAGTCCGCTGGGGCAAGGGAATGTTTTAAGTGAAAACCGAGAGAGTGGCATAGGAGTTTTTTCAGGAGCTTCCTATAATGTGATTGCCGGAAATTACATCGGTACGGATGTCACTGCATCCAAGGCTGTGGGGAATCAATTTTCCGGTATCATCATCGGCGGTGGAAAGCATAATATGATCGGACCGAAGAATACTATTGCGTACAACAATGGTCATGGTATAGAAATTGCCAGCCAAGATTCCAAATTCAATACCATCACTCAGAATAGTATTTTCGACAACAACCAAACAGGTATTTTTCAGCAAAATAATGATTTTATCCCTCCTGCAATAATTGAATTTGATTTGACCGCAGGGCTGGTCACTGGTGCTGCTTGTCCTAAATGCCTTGTGGAAGTGTATTCTGATAACGAGGATGAAGGAATGATATATGAAGGTCAAACATCAGCGGATCAGGATGGATTATTTAGATTTGAAAAAGGCATCGCTTTTACGCATTCTTCCCTGACGGCAATAGGAACCGATGCAAATGGAAATACGACCGCCTTCTCCCTGCCCACAGTCGGAGAAAAAAAACTCATTCAATTTCAAACAGATAATAAGAATCCTCTGAAGTTATTTCATTCGAAGAAAACCAACGACCTCGAAGATAATCGTATGGGGACAATGCGCAGGCTGGATGTTACTAGCTCTGATGGAGTAATGATTACGATTGATCAACAAAAATATGATGAGCTGGGATTGAAGCGGATTCGCTTTACCAAAGATTGGTTTGATTTTTGGGAAGTTGAGGATTCGGGTGAATACTCAGATTTCAATATTAACCCTTACCAGGACCAAGCTGTTGCTTGGTTGAATGATCACGGCGTCGTGATCCGCTATGATTTGGTGTATTGGGACGAAAACATTCAAAACGGGCAAACCGAATCAAGGTATTCGACCGAAGAAGAAATTCAGGATTATATTGATTACGTTCGCTTCATCGTTCGCCATTTTAAAAATCAAATCAATACCTATGAGATTCTAAATGAGTCCAATATCGGTGAGGATACACAGCAACATGTGGAATCAGAGTATTATATTAATCTAATCAAGATTGTTGCGCCCATAATACGTGAGGAGAATCCTGAGGCAAAAATTGTTATCGGTGCTGTCACACCTTTATACGATCCTGCTGCCCGTGATTATCTTTTTAATATCTTAAATTCGGATGCGATGACTCTAGTGGATGCAATCTCTTGGCATGATGGGTCATCCTCTCCTGAATACCAGGCAGATTTTTATTATTCCGTTCCTGCTCTGGTTCAGGAAATAAAGGATGCGGCCTACGCCCATGGATTTAAAGGAGAATTCATCATGGATGAAATGCATTGGCGGTCTTCTAAGGATCCCAATCCATTGGAGTACGACCAATATAGCGAGACCGCATCTGCCAAGTATTATGGTAGGGGTATTGTTCGATGTCTCGGCATGGGTCTAACCTCAGGACTTGCCTTGGAATCGCTTGATGAATTGCCTTTGACCTTGAATGTCATTAAAAATCTTTCTACATTAATGGCTGGAGCTGCTCCTGAAAACCTGAATGTGGATATTTCAAGCAATATGCAGAATATTGTTATGTATAGTTTCTCGTTATCGAATGAAGAAAAACTGATTGCGCTCTGGTCTGATGGTGTTGCGAATGATAACGATCCTGGCGATCTTGCTTCTCTCACTTTGGAGAAATCTTCTGCTCAAAAAGTGATGGGGATCGACATTTTAAACAATATCGAACAACAATTAATCATGAATAACGATAACGGCTCCTTGGTTATTCCAGATTTGTTTATTAAGGATTATCCAATAATCTTAATTCTAAGCGCCTCGTGATTCAGGGCATCAGGGTTTATCTCGCTATGATACAGTCATAGCAGGTGTCTTGGATATTAAGTGATTTTTTTCGAAAACCATTGAAGGGGAACGAGTGAAAGCAATTCACTCTGCTGTATTGTGCTTGCAATCGATTCCCTTTCGCATCCCCCCTTTTTCACCCCTCCTGTTTTCCTCTATCCCCTTTTAATCCCCCAAACCTTTTTCAAACTGTCATCTTTTGTCACATTTTGTCACATTTCTGCCGGTTGGCAGAGTATACTTTAGCTGCTCGGCTTTCTATCCATCAACTGTCTGCTGGTTCTTTATCAGTAAATTTGATGGATGTCACATTGAGAGAGGGTTCACTTGCGATTCATGTTGGAGATTTCTCATCGCCCCCAAGCGGGCATGTGCCCGGTCAACGGTATCCGTGATCTGTTGCACTGGCGTTGTGGATTGGATCTCTCCAATTCATTCCTGTGGGGTTTGGGTCAGGGCGGTGGCTTCGCCTACTTGCGCTTCAAATCCGCCTCTCCGCCTCGCCAGGTCTACACCGGCATCGCCACTCCACGTCAGCACCGCTATCTAGCAGGTTTGTTTGCGGCGGATTTCAAAGAATGGGAGAACCGTACTTTCCAGTTTTCTTGGGCAAAGGCGTGTGCGGCTTTGGCTTCCAGCGTGCCCCCCATCCTTGGTCCCCTGGATATGTTCCATCTGCCCTTCTACCCGCAGATCTATCACAAACGTCATATTCCCATTCATTTTTTACTGTTGGTCGGTTGTGATGAAGGGCATGCCTTCTTGCTCGATACTGGTCAGCCTGAAGTGCAGACACTTGCTCTGGCGCAGTTGCAGCTAGCCTGGGATGTGAATGTGCCCGCTATGGGCAAACGCAACCGCCTGATTATCTTTCAGCCACCCACTCAACTGCCTCCCCTTGCCAATCTCATCCGCCGCGCCCTCGTGGATAACTGCCGCACCATGCTATATCCGCCGGTTAGCATGTTGGGCGTTCCCGCCATGCGCAAACTCGCCCATGAGCTTACCCACTGGGAAGAGGAACTGGGCAAATCCGTTGCTGCAGCCTGCATAGACCAAGCGTGCGAATACCTCAACTCCCCGCCAGACCTGTACGGCAGCCATTTCACTGCCGGACGTGATCTCACCATTGCCTTCCTTGAGGAATCAGCGGCAATCACCAGGCTCGATTTTTCCGATCCCATCGCCTGTCTGCGTCGATCCATGGCGCTTGTCCCTGCTCTGGCAGATTCGCTGCGTATGCGTGAATTCAATCAAGCTGCTGAGGGTTTTCTGTCCTTCGCTGATGCCGAACAGCAAGCCTATGAAGCATTGGACCATCTTTTACAGGATTCCTAATCTCCTATAGGTAGGAATTGTGAATCCTCATTTTTCTTGATTTGACTAGACGTGTTTTTTCCCATGTTTTGCTAATGATAGGTATAATAGGCGCACTATGGAAAGTGAAGAAGAAGATATAGAAACTAAGCGCACCCCTAGGGTGCGCGCCCTCCTTAGCAAAGCCTCCCAATATAACGACATCGCCAATATCGGTGAAATCGCCCGTCGCTCGTTCGGCAACAACGCCTTCGATGGCATCCTGACCATGCTGGGCGTGCTGATCGGGTCGCTCTCTTCAGACGTCACCAACCCGCGTGTGGTCATCACCACCGGGCTCTCCACTGCTATCGCCATCATGATCTCCGGTGCCTGGGGAGCCTACTTGACCGAATCCTCCGAACGCAAGAAGAGCCTCAACGAGCTCGGCCGCAGCACGCTATCCGATTTAAACGGCAGCCGCATCGGGCGCGCCTCGCGCTTTGCCGCCTGGGCTGTCGCCCTGGTGGATGGGCTCTCGCCCTTCCTGGGTGCTATTGTGGTGCTCATCCCATTTTTCTTCAGCGCCCGCTTCCCCGAAATCCGCCAGGTGTACTATGCCTCTATTGCCGCCGCTTTGCTGGCGCTCTTCGCCCTAGGCATGTGGTTGGGCAATGTCGCCAAGGAGAACTTAGTCGTGTATGGGCTCAAGACCTTGTTAGCCGGCATCGTCTCCATCATCATCGGTAGCCTGCTGGATGGTCATTAGCACCATTGCTTTTCATCCCTGCCAGCGAAACCGCGGATTCTACCCTATTAGAAAAAGCCCTATTCAAACGGATAGCGTAATCCGATCTGTTTGCGCATGGCGTCCATCAGCTCCATGTTCGCCTGAGTGTCCGCTTGCGGCATGCTTGCGCTTTCTCTGCGCCCTTCCCGCACGCAGCCAGTGACCTCCTCGATCTCATACTCGAATCCGCTTGCGCGGAATGGCTTACTTAGGTTTTTTTCCTTTCCGGATACCGATAGGCTCACCTTTTCGGATTGCCAGAAAGGTGCCTGGATGCGGATGCGTCCCTTGCTGCCGTGGATATAAAGGTCGTTCAGGGTTTCAGCCCTGAAAGTGCAGCAGAATTGCGAACCGATCCCGCTCTTATAGTGCAGGTAGGCGCACGTCATTTCATCCACTTGGCTTTTGCCCAGCA
>CAYVJI010000061.1:7827-9938 GCA_964451805.1 uncultured Pelolinea sp.
GCGTTCACCGTCAGCGGTTTTTCGCACAGGACCGCTTTGCCGGCTTCTAGGCACAGCCGCGTGTTCTCAAAATGAAAGACATGCGGGGTGGCGATATATACCGCGTCCACCTGCGGGTCATTGACCAGTTCTTCATAAGTTGAATACGCTTTCTGGGCCTGGTACTGCCTGGCAAAGGCTTGCGCCCGTTCCATGCTTTGGCTGGCGATCGCGTACAAACTGGCATCTTTGACCACCTTCAAACCCGCCGCAAACTTGTGCGCGATCCTTCCCGGCCCGATGATTCCCCAGCGAAAGATCTTTTTCATGCTTTGTTCCTTTAATATTATGCTTTCTTACAAATAAGTATATTCTATCTAGTTTTGGTATATCATATATCAGCCTTATTCCGTACTAAGGTATACTATAAAGATTATCATCCTGTAAATCCAAGGGACATGGTAAAGATTGCGAATCATTTCATAGAGAGTTGCCGATAAGATGAATTGATTCAATATTCACTGAAAACCATCCTACAATCACTTTTGTGAATATTCATTTCATAATATGACAGCAAAACTCTTCCGAAAACTGCATGGGATTTTTCTTCAGATTAACTCTGAAATTTTTCTTGCCAACCTTCTGATTTTTTTGCTCTGTCTGCTCGCCTATGGATTATTGATCCCTTGGCTGGGGTTCTATTGGGATGACTGGGTTTTCGCCTGGACCATCCGCTTTCTTGGACCGCGGGAATTTATCGCTTCATTCCTCCCCTTCCGTCCGCTCTTGGGCCCGATTTTTACCCTCACAACTTCATTAATTGGCGATACCCCCCTGGCATGGCAGCTGTTTGGTTTGTGTATTCGCATCCTCAGTGGCTTTGCCGCCTTTTGGTCCTTTCGTCAAATATGGCCTGAAGCGCGTCTGCAAACCCTGTTGGCAGCGCTCTTCTTTGTGCTTTTTCCCGCTTATAACCAGCAATGGGTCGCGCTTACGCACGCCAACCAGGAGTTGATTCCGCTGATTTGTTTCTTGCTTTCCCTGGGATTCATGGTGAAAGCCGTACGTGAACCAGCGCACAAATTTCGGTGGTATCTGATTGCGCTTATCCTGGCTTTCTGGGGTCTTTATCCGACCGAGTATTTCTTTGGCTAGGAGGTGTTGCGGCCATTCATTCTTTTATTCATCCTCCAGCAAAACCATTCGAAACGTTCGTCTTGGTTTAAACGTGTGTGGCTTGCCTGGCTGCCTTTCTTGTTGCTATGGCTGTTTAACGGCGTTTTTCTCTATCTCTATCATCGCTCCCCTTATTACTCTTCCTATGGAATGACTTTAATCTCATTATCAGGTTCAGATATTAAAACCTTTATCCTTCACACCCTTGAGGAAGTCATCCATGCGATCATTACTCCTGGCTTCTATGCCTGGGGCAATACGCTGGCTTTATTCACCGAATCCCTCTCGAAAATCACCACCTGGTTAGCCTTGGGGTTGGTTGCTGTCAGCTTTTTTACTGCTCACCGCATCATTTCTCGTATGCGTCTATCTGAACGAAATAACGCCTCCACTTCAAATTTTTCCAAGCAGGAAATAATGCTTGGGCTGATCGGTATGCTTGCCGGGCGTGTTCCTTCCTGTCTGGCAGGCTTGCCGCTGGAAATCGCCTTCAGTGCAGATCGCTTCATGCTGTCCATGATGCTGGGTAGTAGCTTGTTCCTGATCGGTTTGATTGACGAGCTGGTCCAGCAGAAAAATCGCAAGATTCTTGTTGCCTGTGTTTTTATCGCTCTTGCCGTTGGCTGGCAGTTCAGATCAGCCAATACCTTCCGCCGTGATTGGGATAACCAGCGCCAATTTTTCTGGCAGCTCAGCTGGAGGGTGCCCGCCTTAGAGCCCGGTACTCTACTCATTACGCATGAGCTGCCCCTCGCCTATGAGACTGACCTTTCTTTGACAGCTCCTTTTAATTGGGTTTATGCACCGCGGTTGGATTCGCATGACCTGCCATACATGCTTGCGTATACCAAAGCCAGGTTCGGCAGCGGTATACTGCCCGAGTTGAAAACCGGCATCCCCGTATCCGCCAGTTTTCGCACTATGGATTTTGAATCGACCACGGACAGTGTCTTGGT
>CAYVJI010000062.1:0-9737 GCA_964451805.1 uncultured Pelolinea sp.
TGCAGCTCGCTTCAGCTACCGAACTGCTCAACGCACATCATCAAGTGCATCCTGAGAAGGTCGGGGCTCTGCTGGAAGCCCCCCGCCAGGCAGCTTTTTTTCATCTTTTTCAGATCTGGCGCAGTAGCTCACAGATCGACGAGACTCTCCTGTTGAAAGATATTCAATTTGAGGGCAGCGGACACCCGCGTGCAATAGCAGCGCGCAGCCATATGCTTGCCCTGCTGCAGCAGCTGCCGCAAGATCAATGGCTGGAAATTGAGGAATTCATCCAGTGGGTGAAATCCCATCATCCTGATCTCCTGCGTACTGGCGGGGAATATGAAAGCTGGATAGTGAAACAAACGCTCAGCGGCAGTTATCTCAAAGGCTTCGAATCTTGGGATCAGGTGGAAGGTGCCTACCTGCGCATGCAGGTTAGCGGTCCCTGCTTCTGGATGGGTTTGCTGGATTTGGGGTGTCAATTGAAATCTTCCCAACCCACCCATATCAGGCTTTCAAGCTGGGCGTCTGAATTGCTGCAAGGCAATGCACCTCAATTCCCTGCTGCGGAAGCAACCCATTTCGTGGTCAAGCAGGATGGCAGTTTAATCTTGGAGCGGACTTTTCCCCTCAGCATTCGATACCAGATCGCGCGCCTTTGCGAGTGGAATAATAACGCCAAGGATCAATACTCTTATCAGCTCAGCGCTTCTGCTTTGAAGCGCGCCGCTCAGCAGGGGTTACACCCAGGACAATTGCTTTCGCTTGTGAAAAAATATGGCAAATCCCCGCTGCCGCCATCCTTGCTGCAGGCGCTGAAGCGCTGGGAACAACACGGGCGAGAAGTTCAAATCAGTCCCGTCTTGCTGTTGCACACAAACACAGCCGCCATCATGGATCAGGTGCTGGCATCGCGGGCAAGCAAATACATCGAAAAACGACTGAATGAAACCAGCGCGATTATCAAACCGCGCTCAGCGGTTGATCTCAGTCAAGCCTTGCTGGCAATGGGCATTCTGCCTGATACAAACCTGGAAGTATAATCAAATTACCGATTTTTTTGATCAAGGAGAGGAAAAACCGCATGTCAAGATTCGATTGGATCCAGAAGGAGTTGAAAAATTTAAAAGAATCGGGATTGTTCAACCAGATCCGCACGCTGAACTCCCCGCAAGGCTCTTGGCTGGAAGTAGATGGCCGCCAGGTGCTGAATTTCTGCTCCAATAATTACTTAGGACTGGCGAATGATGCCCGTATGGTGAGCACTGCCTGTGAAGCCGCACAACGCTATGGCGTAGGTCCCGCAGCTGTGCGCAGCATTGCAGGTACGATGGATTTGCATATCAAACTAGAAGAACGCATGGCGGCTTTTAAACATGCCGAAGCCGCCATCACTTTTCAATCCGGATATTGCGCCAATCTGGGCACCATTCAAGCACTGGTCGGCAAGGGCGATATGATTTTCTCTGATGAACTCAACCACGCCAGCATCATAGACGGCTGCCGCCTATCAGGTGCTACCATTCAACGGTTCGAACACTGCAACCCCGGCCATCTCGAACTGGTGATCAAAGAAAATGAAGGACGCTATGAAAAAGCTCTCATCATCAGCGATGGAGTATTCAGCATGGATGGTGATATCGCTCCCCTGGATAGGCTATGCGAGATCGCCAAAGCGCATGATATTCTCCTGATGGTGGATGACGCTCACGGCGAGGGTGTATTGGGTAAAGGCGGGCGCGGGATTGTGGATCACTTTGGGCTGCACGGACAGGTGGATATTGAAGTGGGTACCTTTTCGAAAGCCTTCGGAGTGATGGGCGGCGTGGTAGCAGGCAGCGCGGTCATCGTTGACTGGCTGCGTCAGCGCGGCCGGCCTTTCCTTTTCTCTTCAGCCATGACACCCGCGGATGTGGCTGCCTGCCTGGCAGCGGTTGATATTCTGGAAGAATCCACGCAGTTGGTTGAGCGTTTATGGGCGAATGCGGATTACTTCAAGCAGGGCATGGCGGGCATTGGCTTTGATATCGGCAACAGCCAAACACCTATCACCCCCGTCATCCTAGGTGAAGCGCCCTTGGCGCAGCAATTCAGCCGTGAGCTGTTCGAGGCGGGAATTTTTGCCACCTCCATCGGTTACCCAACCGTACCCAAAGGGCGGGCGCGCATCCGCGTGATGATCTCAGCTGCCCACAGCCAAGCTGACCTGGATCAGGGATTGGAAGCTTTTGAGAAAACCGCGAAAAAACTGGGTGTGATCTAACTTCAAGCCCCCTTCCAAAAGGCGGGGGCTTTTTTTATTCCTTGAACTCGGCGTCAATCACTTCGCCTTCCTGGGCAGATTCGCTCTGTCCCAGAATAGCGCGGCGGTGTTCTTCAACCACTTCGGGCGGGCAGAAATCGATGAACAAGTCCATGCCGACATACATGACCACCGCATCATCCAGCGGTCCGATCAGAATATCCATGGGTATGATCAGATAGAGCAGGCAGAAAGCCGGTATAAGCTTGAACCAGGGATTCACGCGCGAATCTTTGATTAAACGCAGGGTCAGCTTGACCTTCATCAAAATTTCAGAAAAGAAGTTTTTGTTCATGATTACCCTTTAGTCTAACATGTAAATGGTTGTTCGCAACGATTCTTTCATAAATTTGCTGTATTATTCAATTCTTCCTTTTTTTTTGTGAAAACAATCTTTGCCTGCGCCAGCGAATGATCGGCGCTGCTAAACGGCGCAGGTGATGCTTCAGCACGATCGGCGCGAAGCGCGAACCACCCTCGCGATAATGCACGCGCAGCATCTCCGGCCAGCAGCGGTCGTCAGCGGTGATGGTTTTGGCATCTGCGTGCAGCCGGAAGTTCGCCCAAACTTGGGGCACATATTGAATCTTGCTGATGGCAGCCAAGCGCGTCCACAAGTCGTAATCCATGGCAAAGTAGAAGCTGTCATCCAGAGGAGCTACCTGCCGCCACAAGTCTGCGCGGAAGAAAGCTGCCTGTTGAGGAATGTGCACGTATCCACGCTGCAGCCGCGCCAAATCGGTTTGGGCTGCCGGGAACTTGCCGATGATGCGGCTTTTTTCATCAATATAATTTGCATCACCATAAACCAAGCCGACATCCGCATGCGTACTTAAAAAGGCAACGGCAGCCTGCACAGCCCCAGGCAGCAAGGTGTCATCCGAGTTGATCCAGCCCAGCACCAGACCACGCGCCCGCGTAAAACCTTTGTTGATGGCATCAGTTTGCCCCTTATCGGTTTCAGATACCCAACAAGAGATCTGTTTTTCATATTTTTGGATGATTTCCCGGCTGCCATCGGTTGAGGCTCCATCAATCACAATATATTCAATATTAGGATATGTCTGGTTTAAAACCGAAAGGATGGTTTCTTCTAGGTAATCTGCTTGGTTGAAAGAGGGTGTGACGATGCTTACTAATGGATTTTCCATTGATCGAATCCGCTCATTTCACTCAGGACGCAAATCATAGATGATCAACTCGTCGGATTGCTCCAGCAGTGGATAATTCTCATTCAAAGCCTGCTGCAGTTCAGGTTGGCGCGCAAAATCATCCATTAAAGTAACCACAAAATAATCTTTGTCCTGCAGCATTGTCCGAAATGATTCGGCGAAATCAACTTCCTGACCGGCCATGAGGCGCAGATCGATATCACTGGTCTGCAGCCAAGGGCTTACATCCACCCAGCCCCAATAAGCCAGCCTATAACCATAATCCGTCAGCAAACCAGTCACGCGGCTTTGATGACCCAACTGCTCACCTAATTTCTGCCAAAAGCGCACTTCATTATCATAATTCACACGCTTGAGCGTGACGCGCGCATCCCAGCCTTTCAACAGCATGAAAACCAGCAGCGCGCCGGATACGATTCCGTAAGTCAGAGCTTTTTTTCCCTGCAAGTGTTCAAGGATGAAAGAAAAGACAGCCGCCAGCCCCAGGGCTGTAACCGGCAGCATGGGCATTTGGTAATAATCATGCGTGGAGATATGATAGGCAAACGTGAATCCGTAAAGTAAGTAACCGCACAGCAACCCCCAGAATATACCGCGCCAGCGTTTTTCCGGCAAGATCAATAGGCAGACCATAGCTGTCAACCATACTTCCAGCCCAAGCGCGCCTTTAAGTTCGTTGATCCACTGCAGGTAAAAAACAGGCTCCAGCCATAAATTTGGAAAGAAACGCAAGCTGAATTGGCTGCCCAACAAGCCCAAAACATATACCCCGAAAACATGATATATGAAATAGGGGACTATCGAAAGGGCAAAAATCCACCATACCTGTTTGTTCTTGAGCAGATCAGAAAACCGGTAATTCGCAAGCAGCAAACCCGCCAATGGCGGGGCAATAAAGAATACCGCCACCGACTTCACATAGATAGCCAAACCGCACAGCACGCCAGCCAGTATAGCACGCGGCAGGCTGGGTTGGCGCAGCCAGCGGGCAATCGCCCACCAGCTGGCGATCAGGGCTGCCACCAATAGGGATTCCGGTTGAAAAGCGCGGCTCGAAATCACCGCATACGGCCATATCATATAGTAAATAACCGCCATGGCGGCTCCAGTTAAACCGAACAAATCTTTGGCAAGCCAGCATAGAAGAATGCCTCCCAGACTCCAAAACAGAATCGCCCAAATTCTCGCCGCCCACAAATGCTCGCACCCCAGCAACTGGTAAGTCACGGCAGTCAGACGCTCCATGATCTGCGGTTCAATCAATCCTTCTGTTTGCCACTGCTGGAAAGCCATCTCACGCTGCCAGTCTGATTTGTCGGGCAGATTATGGTAATACATGCCGCGCGCGATCAGGGCTGAGTGCAGCTGCCGGGTGGGATGAAAATCGAGAGGAGCATCCTGCAAGTCGTACAAGCGCACTCCCACACCCAGCACGAAAGCCAGCACGATCAAAGCGATCCATAGACCATCTAATGTATTCAAGGAAGATGCTGCTGCACTATCTTTTTTTTTCATCACATAAGTCCTTAAATTGCTGGCGGATTTCCTCTGGCAGGCTGCGCGCGCGCCGTTGGATGAAGTCCTCTCGCATTTTGCTTGAAGGGAAGAATAGACTGAACCATGCGAAAAGCATGCGTCGCAGCTCCTGACTTGCTGTGCGTGGATGATACCATAAGGATGCAAGATAATGCTGGAACGCCCTGCCAGGAAAGCCTCCATCCAATAGATAACGCGCGCTGAGTCGGTAAGCGCCTGACATGATGCGCCTTCGATTGCGCAAAAAAGGTTCCCGCATGGTTGGTTGAGCCTGCATCCACTCAAGAATGGAAAAAGCTTCCCGGCTGAATTCGGACGCCTGGGCAACATTTTTCGCAGTTGGATGAAAGCGGGCAGCCGCAAAAAAGTCATCCACATATCGGATCGGGGCAGCAGCCGCCATGCGCAGCCAGAGTTGATGGTCAAGCAAAAAATGATAATTAGGCTCTAAATATCCAACTTTTTCTAGCAGCGCGCGTCGCATGAAAACACCCGGCTGCCCGATAATGTTAAATGCCATCAGGTCTTTCAGACCCCAGTCTGTGTAACGCATCACATTAAAGAGCTCTCCCTGCGCATTGATGGAGAACACGTTGGAAAAAATCATTCCGCAATCCCCTGCTTCTTCAAAGGCACGTACAGCTTTAAGGATCGCTCCGCGCGCATACAGGTCATCAGAATTGAGCCAGGCAATGATCTCGCCCCTTGCGCGCCGCAAACCCTTATTGATCGCTTCCGCCTGCCCGCAGTCTTTCTCTGATACCCACCATGCCAATTTGGAACTGTATTTGCGGATAATCTCCAGACTGCCATCATTCGACGCTCCATCCACAACCAGATATTCCAGATTGGGGTAATCCTGCTGCAAAACGGAGCGCAAAGCGTCTTCAAGAAATGCGGCTTGGTTGAAAGATGGGGTAATAATGGAGACCAGCGGGAGGGTACTCATCACTTGAATAGAGTGGAGTATTCCACTTTGGGAAAGACGGTTAATTGACCGCCTACGGTTGCATCCAAGATAGAGCGCCCATCACTCTCATAGGCGCGGCGTGCCATTCGGTAAGCCAGCTCGGAAGTATCCAGATCGGGTAGCTGCCAGCGGAAACCCTTGCCGAAATATGCCGGATGAAAATGGTTGGGGTCATCTCCCTGTGAGACCACAGTAGTGTTGGGTTTTCCTTTCGTAGCAAAGCTGTGATCTACACCGATCAAGATCACTTGAGAGAATCCCAAAAAGTACGCCACTTGCAATGCCACGTAGGTTACCGTCGCTCCTTCCCACACCCGGCGGGTGATGTCTTTGGCAAACTTGGGACCGGTATAGGTAGTATGCAGAAAAAACAAATCAGTTTCAGGCTGCAGCCAACGATGCGCATGCCAGGCAACAAAGCGCGGCATGTTCAATCCTTGAATATCTTTAGCCGATTGTTCGATCACCAGATCATTAATGGATACAAAAAAAGATGTCTCAAAACCCAATTCTGGGAACATCAGGTAGATGCGGTTCATGCCAAATGTGATTTCATTACGCAGTTTGGTTATGTCGGTATTTCGCAGGGAAGGTCCATTGCCAATCACAAAACAGCGTTGTCCCTGATATCGCCCGCGCAGAGCGCGCAAATCCCGGTTAGCAGCCTGCCGCCAGGGATGGATTTTTGCCTGCAGGTCATCTGGAAAGCGTTGGATGCTATCCCGGCTGTTCCTGGCAAAATCCACTGCCCAATCCGGCAGGTTTTGTTTTATGCCCTCTTTGATTGCATTCATAGTGTTTATTCAGTACTCAGTCGCGCGGTCGCACCACCATCCACAACCAATGCCTGACCGGTCATAAATGAAGATTGGCTTTCATCAGCTAAGAAGTAAATGGCTTGCGCAATTTCGCGGGGCGTGCCAATGCGCCCATTGACCGTTTTACTAGCCAGGTTATCCAGGCGTTGCTGTAGCGAAGGACCATCGAAATGACCGCGCTGCATGCTGGCACGCAGCATGGGCGTATCCACTGCCCCGGGCAGCACGGCATTCACGCGGATGTTATCTACCGCGAATTCAATGGCCATTGCCCGCGTAAAAGCCAGCAAACCGCCTTTGCTGGCAGCATAAGCTGAAATATTTGCAGATGTTACAATCGCATGCACCGAGCTGACATTCACGATCGCCCCGCCCCCTGCCGCTTTTAACAGCGGATGCGCCAGCTTGGTCCCCAGAAAAACCGAGCGTAGGTTTGAAGCCATGGTGATATCCCATTCTTCAGCACTGGTTTCCAGCAGAGGTTTGGCAATTTGCACGCCCGCATTGTTTACGATCGCATCCAACACTGGGCTATATCCGCGCGCGCGCTGAAAAATGTTTTCAATCTCCATCGGATTGGAAATATCTGCCTGGATGAACAAACCTTCCTGCGGGAATTGCTCGCCAAATTCCTGGCGGTCAACACCGATCACCTGCCAACCGCGCTCATTAAAAACCTGGACTATAGCACGACCAATGCCGCCTGCAGCGCCAGTGATCAACATTATTCGCTTTCGATAATCCATTTGCCTACCCCTGTGAATTCTCCATTCTCACTTTTTCAAAATCATCGCAAGCAATTCCCAATCCCACCAGTAGATTCTGGATTGTGTTCCAGTGCACATTCTCCCAAGCAATTGGGCTGGAGTTGGAGTTATGCGGTGCCAGCATGACCTGATCCATCGCGCACAAAGGTGAATCAGCGGGCAGCGGTTCAACTTCGAACACATCCAATGCCGCACCTGCCAAGCGTCCTTGCTGCAGAGCGTCTATCAGCGCTGCTTCTTCAATAATCGGTCCGCGGGCTGTATTGATAATCACCACAGTAGGTTTTACTAAAGCCAGTGTATCGTGATTGATCAAATGGTAACTGGTAGGATTGAGTGTGCAGCTGATATTGATGAAATCCGCGCGTTGTAGCAGTTCATCTAAGCTGACCATTTCCACTTGAAAAGCTACCGTAAATTCTGGGGCGATCTTAACAATGTCATTGCCCAGCAGGGTCATGCCGAAAGCATGCGCTTTGCGTAAGACCTCTTTACCAATATTCCCAACACCAATGACACCCAGTACGCATTCATGCAGCGCGCGGCCGGGAATTTTTTCCCAGACACCGGATTTCACTGCTTTATCCATCCAAGGCTGACGCCGCGCAAAAGCCAAAATATATGCCATTGCGCTATCTGAAACCGGACGGGTAAAGGCATTGGCAGTGCGGAAAATTTCAATGCCCAATTTCTTGGCAGCTTCCTGATGAATGGAATCAATGCCCGTACCCCATTTGGAAATCACCCGCAAACGCGGGCTGCATCGCTGCAGAACTTCGGGTGTGTAACGATCATCTCCACAAACCGTTCCATCAAATTGACCGGCGTATTTCAGAATTTCACTTTCGGATAAGCGTTCATTCACCACAGGTATGATCAATTCGCAGCCGTAATGCTGGAAGACAGGCTGAAAGCGTTTTACATAGGGCAGCATGTAAGGAGCGGTCAGAAGGATTGTATAAGTTTTCATGCTTACCATTTGCATCTTAGATATTGAATGGCATTATACCAGTCACATGCTAGAGCGATTGCGGATTAAGAGATCCGCAATGAGAAAATCGCTCTCCTCGTCAATATCCAAGGCTTCTTGTTTTGTAATCTCGAACATATAAGGCTTGGCACCAATGCGATTGCGGCGTTTTCTAAGCTGTTCCGCTGTGAAAATATAGAGGCAGGAATTCTCCTCATAAATTGGCGGCAGGTCCTGGGTTTGAAGCAGAATAGTGGGGTCATGATTGATAGGCGAAGTGTTCTGATCCCAAAGACGCGTCTGGATGCGGGTCACCGAGAATAAGGAATCATACACATCACAATTCTGCCAAAATTCCTTGATGGCGCGGGAAACGGAAGCAACTTTCAGCAAGGGATTGGTGCTGTGTGTCTGCAGGTAGAGATCGGAGGGTACCTGTTGTGTGTCATATAGCAGAATTTCGTTCATGGGAACATCATCTGCGCATAATTCTTTCGGGCGCTCCAAAAGGATAACATCCGAGAAGTTGGCGCGGATATCAGCCTGAATAACCGGGCTGTCGGTATTTACCACGATCTGCTCAATTTCCTGGCATGTCTGCAAAGTTTCTAGTATGTAATGAAACAGCGGCTTGCCGGCGATTTCACGGAAATTTTTATTCGGCACACGCTGAGAGTGGTGGCGCATTGGAACCAATGCAACAACCTTTTTCATCTTTAAGTTCCCTCCAATCAACAATGAAATTATCTAAGCATATCTATTTTAATCATAACGGATCGGTTGAATCTCACGCTGCGATTTCTTGTTGCTCCGGCTGCTATTTTCCCGTGGATAATAAAATGATTGTTTTAATTGCCATGTCAGGGGACCTGACCGTTTATACCCCAAATAGGTGCCATGGAATTGCAGCCAGCGGAAATGAATGATATTGGCAAACTCCCGCCATAGCCTTTTTTGGTGTAAAGCTTCTCTGAAATCGTTAAAACAATTTTTGCAGAACAGCCTGACCAGGTCGTCCAGACCAAAATTCTCCTGCGGATAGATTTGTTTAAAAGCCATTCCCTCCCGGACATAGCGGTTTTTCACACCTTTCCAGGATTCATTATGAACATGGATGATCTCCGCTTCCGCGCTGTAGGTAATCCGATAACCATTATCAAAAGCCCATTTTGCCCATTCGAGGTCTTCTAAGGCAGGCAAGTTTTCACTATATGCATGCT
>CAYVJI010000063.1:0-9510 GCA_964451805.1 uncultured Pelolinea sp.
GCAAAGCACTTTTCAGCTTCTGCGTACGAACATATTTCAAAATTTAATGTGCGTTGGTATGCCAAAGCGCTTTTGATCGCCAGCATTCCTTGATTTTTCGCACTTTCAATTGAAGTTTTTAGAGAGAGCATCAGATCTTTTAGAGAATAAATGGAAAGATGGCATTCTTGTTCTATTCTTTGCAGAGAAATCCGATCCGGGATATAGATGAATCGGTCAAATCGCAAGGCAGGGTAAAAATAGGGCTTTGTGAATTGAGTAGTGCCAATATCTACAATACATTTCTCAATTTTCGCCCGATCTTTCAGTACATAGTCATACCAACCTGGCTCTTTTGATTGATCAAGCTTCTCAGAAAGATGTTCATAAGTTCCTTCATCAATCTCGGAAATCCCAAACAGGTCTGCCACAGCGATTTGAATACATTTGGCAAAGGCAGTGTTCTGAATATTGGACCAATAAGGACGCAATCTTTTCCACTTTTCTTTTATCGTGAGCGGTTTAGGATCTAATAGATCATCGAATGGATAGGTTTTGGCACCGGCGTTGATGCTGCTCTTTAAGTAATCCATTACCTGCCTGCCAGGCGTTCGAATTACTTCCAGTTCCGGCAGTGGCATTCCACTTGAAACAAGGTCACTGTTCAAGTAATGTGGAAAAAAGTATGTAAAATCCAAGTGCAACTGGCCGCGAAATTCCTCAGGGATAAAATGCTCGTGTGTATCCAACAGCGGAATTTGGTCAATCAGATGTGCTAGATCGGAGCGCATCGATGATGTGTTTACAGCCATTTATCACACCAATCCAGAATTATTTTTTGAACTGCCTTTTTTTGGTTTCCAACCGGCAAGTCATGCCCTGCACCCTCAATGATTTCAAGGCCTTTTTCTGATTCAGCCCGTTCATATAGCATTCGGCTGTGACCATTGGAAACAAGCAGGTCTTTTTCGCCATGGATGAAGAGAATCGGGCAAAGGCAGCGTGAAATGACATCGATCGGACGCAGATTCATAACGCTATCAATTGATTCAATAGGAGCATTCAATTGATAGTAAGAATATTTTTTATGCCACTCCTGCATCTGTTCAGCTTCTGAATAATTACGGGCCAACATGTGTGCAACAGACAACACTTCAGATTCACCGGTTAAAACACGCTGCTTACGGTCGGCTTGGATCTTCTCCAGAAATACCTGCCATGCCTCTTGCCCATGCCGCGCGACCCATAATTCTTTCAGCCATTTTTTTCCATCAGCAACAGACGCCATAGCGATGATCGTTTTCACCCGTTCATCAAATGCGCTGATATAGGAAACCGCGCTGCCACCCAGGCTCTGCCCGACCAAAGCGATTCGCTGAGGATCCACTTCGGATCGGGTCAATACAAAAGACACAGCACTCAGTATATCCTGCAGCCATTCAGTCGAACACAGCATGCGTCCATACAACCCTCCCGATTCACCACAGCCGCGAAAGTCAAAGCGGAAAATGCAGCAATTCTTTTCTACGAGAATACGAGATAATTCAGAAAAACCACCGAATTCATCTTTGGAATTGATATATCCATGCGCCAAAATCACGCAAGGATTCTTGCGCGGTTGTCCCTTGCCTGGAGCTGCGAATAAACCCACAACATTCTCACCCTCACTGAGAAATGTGACTTTTTCTTCAATCATGTCATCTTTTGCTCACTGGTGCATTCCATGAGCAGGTTCCAAGCTACTTAATTGATTCGACGGCCGCGATGAATTCCCTGGAAGTGATTGAGACACAATATAATGATTCCATCAATTTCACCATGCGTTGAGTACCTAACAGTTCAGCTTGCTCATCCTCGTAATCATTAGCGAGGGTGCAGTCTCTTAAAAGGATGCACTTGTAATCATGCCATAGCGCATCAATGATGGTAGTGAAAAGGCAGGCATCTGCTGAAAAGCCCACAACGAAAAGGTTGTGGATTTTTAAATATCGCAGCAACAAATCTAAACGTGTGCCAACAAAGCCGCTATAGACATGCTTGCGTATAAAGTATTCACCTTCTTTCGGCTGCAGCAGTTTTGAGATCTTGACATGGTCTGAATCACCGTAATGATATTCCTTGGGATCCACTTCATCTTCGGCAAACATGCGTTCCATGTCCGTATTAAGCTGCCTGCGCAGCACTTTGGCAAATTCAGAATTCACTAATCCAATCTTGGGTGCACTGTTGTTTAGATAAATCACCGGCATGCCAATGTTCCTGGCAGCATTCAAAGCCGGCAGCAGGGCTTCCTTGACAATCACCGCTTCATGGTCTGCGCTGCCCTTCCAGGCCAAGGCAGGTCGGTCGCGCTTGTCATGCCCCCCCTCTTTCCATGTTGGTAGCGGATCATCTGGATGATGTCCTAACCCATACACGTCAACTACCAGAAATGCCGTTTGCGATAAATCCGCTTCATATTCCTCATAGGCATAACCAAGATATTGATCGGATGGAAAAAGACGAAAGTATCTCGTGTTCACTTTCAAATTTTTTTGCATGCCTTTACCTCTCCATTTCAACAATTCTGCAATTCAAATTCCTTCTCTTCATTTTCATTAATGTTTCCGGACACGTATCTCAAGACATTCAATTTATCCGCATTTACATGAGTAAATTCTTTAATGATTTTTCCTTGACGCATAACCAGGATGCGATGAGAGAGCCCAAGCACTTCATCAATTTCTGAGGAGTTAAAAAGAATTGCTAAACCCTGCTTGGCCAAATCTTTGATTAGATAGTAAATCTCAGATTTTGCACCCACATCAATACCACGCGTTGGATCATCGAGGATAAGAATTTTTGGCTGCGTCGCCAGCCATTTGGAAATCACCACCTTCTGTTGGTTGCCACCGCTTAAATCCAAAACGGATTTTTCAGCGGAATCGGTCATTATGCGCAGTTTTTGTATATATTCAGAGGTTAAACCATCCACACGTCTCTGATTGATCAGACCAAGCAGGGATAGTAATCTTTTTAGAATAACCAGAGATATATTTTCTTTAATAGACCAGCGCATAATCAAACCATGATCGCGGCGATTGGCAGGTATCAATCCCCAGCCAACTTTAATAGCCTTGTTAGGAAAATCAATACGCTGTGGTTTTCCTTGGAAAAGAATTTCACCAGCAGTATGTTTCTCGAGGCCAAATAAAATATGAAAAAGCTCTCGAATGCCGCTGCCTTCCAAACCGGCAAAACCTAAAATCTCTCCGGGTTTTACGCGAAAATGGATGTCTTCGAGATACTCACTGAACTTAAGCCCATTCACTTCCAAAATCGGGGCTGCCCGAGCAGATACTTCTGCGATCTCCGGAAAGGCTTCATCTAGTTTCCTTCCAATCATCTGTGAAATAATAAAAGGGATATCAGTCTTCCCCCGTTCCCACGTACCCATATAATTGCCATCCCGCAATACAGTAATACGGTCACTAATCTGAAATACCTCTTCCAAACGATGGGAGATATATAGGACAGTGATTCCATGTTTTTTCAATCGTTGAATAATTTCAAATAATGCTTGAGTCTCTTTATCGGTCAGGGCAGAATTTGGTTCGTCCATGATGACCAGCTTGCCCTGATAGACTAGCGCTTTGGCGATTTCAATAATTTGCTGGTCAGCGACAGACAGATTGCGAACTGTGGCAGATAAATCAATATTCACTCCAATGCGATTGAAAACATCGCATGTGCGTTGGCGCATTTCCTTTTCATCCAAGAAGACTTTTTTATTAATTTCTCTACCCGCAAACACGTTGGCAACCACATCCAATGAAGGGAAACAATAAAATTCTTGATAAATGATATTAATGCCTGCTTCATGCGCTTGATGGGGATTATTGAAAGTCACTTCCTCGCCTTCAAGATAGATCTTTCCTTGATCTGGCTGATACGTTCCCGCGAGGATTTTCATCAATGTAGATTTACCCGCCCCGTTTTCGCCTACGATGGCATGCACTTCTCCCTTGCGAATGGAAAAACTGACATTCCTCAATGCATGCACACCCCCAAAATGTTTATCAATATTGTCAAGCTTTAGAATCATCTCATCGCGGGGCATCAAGTCTCCATTCAATTAAATCAGGTAAAATTTTACTTGTCGGGTTTCAGAGCGGCAGATGCCGCTCTGAAACCTCGCTTGTTTTAATCAGTAAATGGAACCACGTTGGCTTTGATCGATTCCAGATTTTCATCCAGGAAAGCTTTGTACCATTCTTTTGCTTTTTCAGCATCAGAAGCTCTTTCGGTAACAGTACTCAGGTTATCCTTGGTCACGATCTCTGCGGGCAGCAGAACTTGGCCAGCCGGCAGGTCTTCGCCAAACAATGTATGTTGGATCATGAAATACATCGGCAGGTAGCCCTGCAGGAATGGATGCTGTCCAATGGCTGCGTCAACATAGCCGTTTTCAATCGCATCCAAAGTCTCCGGGATCAAATCTGCGGTTACAGTAACGAAATCTATTCCGTCTGCATTCAGCTTGGGCATCAGGTCAGCATAGGTTGGACCTTCAAATGTGCACAAACCGATACCTGCAACCATATCAGGATTGGCAGTGACGGTATTTTCCCAGAAAGCATAGTTGGTGGTTTGTTCTGCTGTGGAATCGTATGTTTCCACAACAATGCCGGGGTAATCTGCAAAGACTTCCCGCGCACCTTGATCACGCAGCTGCAAGGGCAGCGCGGGCGGGTAGCATGAACCAATGATTACCAGTCCTTCGGTGACACCCGCGTCAATAACAGCCTGCGCTTCTGCACGTCCGAAGGCAATTTCATCCGCACCAAAGTACGCCTGCCGTGGGGTCCCTGGAGCATCGCCATTCGCCACCATGATGATCTTGGCATCTTCGGCATATTGGTTCAGAACCGGCGTCCAAGGATCCTGCGGATTCGGCACTAATGCCATACCACTAGGGTTCTTGGCCAAAAGCCCTTCGAACATCGAGATTGCTGTGGGGGCATCCATCTTGGTTGGTCCGGTCACTTCACATGAGACCTCATCCGCATATTCTGCACACGCAGCCTCAGCACCTACTTTAATCTCGACTGAGAACTCAGATTCAAAGTTGTGCATTACGAAACCAAAGAAGGGCTTCTCTTTGGGAGCGGCTTCCTCGGCTGGAGCTTCTTCAGCAGCTGCTTCTTCTGCTGGAGCAGCTTCTTCAACAGCAGCAGGTTGGCAGGCACTCAGAAACATCGCGGCGATTACTAAAACACTCATTGTGTATATGAACTTTTTTAACATGTTTTCTCCTTTACTTTTTTTCAATCACAATAGGCTTTTTTTGTTTTCTATTTCCAGTCACCTCCATTGTTTCGAGATTCCGTTATTATTTGCGTTGAGTTTTTAGAACTGTGCTGACTGCAACGGCAATGATGATGACAGCTCCAGTTACAAAATTATTCCAATAAGCACCTACTCCGATCAGCACCAGACCATTACGCAAGATGCCAATCAGAAATGAACCCAAGAAAGCTCCCAAGACAGAGGCATAACCGCCGTTCAAATCTGCTCCTCCAATGACTGCCGCGCCGATCGCATCCATCTCCATACCTGACCCGATATTCGGGTCGAAGGTCTGAAAGAAGGAAAGCATAACCCCTGATGCGATAGCCGCAATGACCCCACTCAATACCATAACACCCAATCTCACTTTTTTTTCATTAATACCTGCATAAACAGCAGCTTGGCGGTTCGCTCCGACTGCCAAAACACGCCTGCCAAAGACAGTTTTTCTCATCACGACATGACCAATGAATGTGATCAAGATAAAAACAATGAATGGAATAGGAATACCCAAGAGCTTTCCCGGCCCGAATTCAAGAAAAGTTGATTCCTGCCAAACCACAATTGGCTTGGCATTACTTAATCCAACCGCCAATCCATAGAACAAATTCATCGTTCCTAAGGTTACAATCATGGGGTGAACATTGAAAATCAAGGTTAAACCACCATTCAATAATCCACATAATGCTCCCAATAGCAGACCCAATCCAAATGCCAACCAGGGTTCAATACCTTTATTCATCAACCATGCCATGACAAAAGTGATCAAAGTGATCATGCGTCCGACTGATATATCTATTTGACCTGATCCGATCACAAAAGACAAACCAATCGCCAGTAATCCGAAATATGCCACTTGCCTGCCAACATTTAAAATATTCTTTGTAGTCAGAAAATATTGACTGCCGAATGTCAGCAAAATACCCAACACCAAGACAGCTGCCAGCACACCAATTTCATCAAATCGAAACTTGCGTTTTGGTTGATTGTTTGCGATACTCTTTTCTTCTTTTTCTTTTGACTCTTTTGTCAACTGCATGAATCCAACTCCATTATGTGATTAATCAACAACACTCAATCTAAAAACAGTTTTCTAATCGCTTCAAATCCGCATTGACCGCTGGTATATATTGGTACTCCGAATTCCCGTTCGGGTTCAGGGAAAGAAAGCAGAAAGACAGTCATGGAGAGTTGGGCAAAAACTACACATCCGATCTCCTCTTGTTTCAGCTTGTTCTTAACTGCCTCAGCCAATTCCTGGTTATGGCCGGCAATATCAAATTTTGCCAATCTTTCCCAGGGAGTTTCGATGTGCAATCCGGTGAATTGGATTTCCTTACCCATTTCCTGGGCAGTTTCCGTCAACAACATTTGGGTGCTTTTTACGGTAGGCCCATGCGTGGCGACCACCAGCACTCTGCCGCCATGTTGCACTGCTTTCTCCATCATAGGGCGGTCAATTTGCACAACAGGGACTTTATACGGTTCCAGAGCTTTTTCGACCGCAGGGTAGGAACGATTCATCGTCGAGCAGGTAATCAGCACCGCATCCACGTTCGCCATTTCAACCAGGTCAACCGCATAGCGAGCCATTGTATCAATGTTCGACTGTGGCGGGGTAGGTTTTCCTTCGTGGTAAGCCTCCATGAAATTGAGCTGCATAGCTTCAGTGCCAGCATTGACCAGATGCACGCCGGGGAGAAATCTGTGCCCGAAATATGTCGCCCAAAGCGCGATCCATGTGCTTCCATTTAGAACCCCTAAGCGTTTGCCTTTAAGTCTTTCTTCGCCAAATTCTTCCTTTCCTAAATGTGCAATACCCATGATCTTGAGATAATCACTGAAGAACTTAATACCATCCACTTCATCCCACGGATACTTGCTCATTTGCGTTTGTCCTCTCTCATCTTGATAGCCTCAACCGCAGCCTTGGCGATATCTTCTGGCTGCATATGATAGTGGCTGAATAGATCCTCGATATCTCCGCTGTCAATCCAGGTATCTCGGACACCAATACGCTTCATCGGAACGGGGTAGTTTTCAACCAGCACTTCAGCAACAGCAGCGCCAAAACCTGCCACAATGGAAGCGTTTTCCGCTGTGACAGCGCAGCCTGTTCGTACAACCGATTCGATGATCAATTGTTCATCAATAGGTTTAATGGAAGCCAGATGAATGACTTCCGCACTGATTTTTTGCTTTTCCAATAAAAGCGCAGCTTTTAGGCAGCGATCGGTCATCATACCTGTACCAAACAATGTCACGTCAGATCCAGTTTTCACGATTTTTCCTTTGCCCCACTCAAAGGTGTGATCGCTACCAAAAAGAAAAGGCAAGGAATAACGCACTACGCGGAAATAGACAGGACCGGGGGTTTCATAAGCCGTCTTCATTACGGCGCGCATATCGGCAGCATCTCCAGGTGCCGCCACTTTTAGATTAGGGATGGTGCGCATAAAGGCAATATCTTCAAAGGAATTGTGTGAGGCGCCCGCTTTACTGGTTGGGACTCCCACATAAGAACCTGGCACCTTCACATTCAAAGCCGGAAAGCAGATGGAGAGCGCGAATTGATCCGCCGATTTACGCGCCACAAAGGATGCAAACGTGCAGGGAAAAGGCACAAAGCCCGCCAATGCCAAACCAGCTGCCACCCCAAATAAATTTTGTTCCGCGATACCTACCTGGATAAATCTTTCAGGGAATTTTTCCTTAAACAAGACCACGCGGGTGGAGGTATGCAGGTCGGCATCAACCACCATGATGTCTGGATGCACCCCTCCCATTTCTGCCAGGGTTTGTCCGAAAATTTCTCTCATCTGCGGTGTCGAAGAAGCTTCATGTCCAGTCATTTAATGCCTGCCTTCTAATCGGCTATAACCTGCAGCTGGTTTCCCATAGCGAACAGATAGTTCCCTCAACATCTGATCAGCTTCCTGGGGAGTCGGATGCTGGGTATGCCATTTGTAATTGAATTCTGTGTTTTCGATCCCCCGCCCCTTCACTGTATGGGCGATGATCAAAATCGGTTTGCCGCGTCGCAGAATCCAGCGGGCTTTATATAAACTGTCGTGGATAGCTTGGATATCATGCCCGTCAACTTCCATTACTTCCCACCCAAAGGCTTGCCATTTATCATGTAATGGTTCTATACCCATTTCATCCCACAAAAAACCTTTTGCCATCACTTTGTTGTAATCCATGATAGTAATCAGGTTATCTAAATGGTAATGGCTGGCAAACATGGCTGCTTCCCAGATATTGCCTTCGTTAGATTCGCCATCGCCGATCATACAATACACACTGGATTTGAAAAGCTCCTTCTTCCGCAGACCATAAGCCAAGCCAGTCGCGATGGACAGTCCCATACCGAGCGATCCGCCAGAAGATTCCAATCCCTTCGTGCGACGCATATCGGTATGCCCTTCTATCCCTCCGATTTGACAATATTGATAGATATCCTCAATCGGGAAAAAACCTTTTAGGGCAAGCGTCGCATACAACGCTGGTGAGGCATGCGCTTTTGAAAGCACAAAGCGGTCGCGCTCTTCCCAATCCGGTTTCTGTGGATTCACCCTTAATACCTTAAAATACAAAACTGACATTAGATCCGCCATGGATAACGATCCGCCTGGATGACCCCACTGTCCGCAAGTGATCATTTCAAGACTAAGCCGTCTGATCTGGTAGGCAAAGTCTTCCAATTGAACAATCTGTTCTTTACTTAATTGCATTGTGAATCTCCAATACGAAAAGACTGTGAATTGTTCCTGTTAATATAACATTAATAATACCTAATGTCAATTTATTGTATGCAATATTTTATATAATGGTGTACTTATTTACATGCATTTATATTATAATAAGGACATGGAAGAGACTACTACTTTCCAAGAAATTGCCTATCAATACATCAAGACCAAGATCATCCAACTGGGTTTTAAACCCGGCGAGTATCTGACTGACCTGCAAATTGCTGAAGATTTGAAGATCAGCCGCACTCCCGTGCGGGAAGCCTTTCGGCTGCTTGAGCGAGAGGGGTTGCTGATCTACGAACCCCGGCGAGGGTGGAAAGTGTATTCACTAACTTTGAATGACGTCAACGAGATATTTGAAATAAAAATCGTATTGGAAAGCTTGATGTCACGAAAAGCAGCTGAATGCAAAGATACAGTGCTCAGAAAAAAACTAAAAGACACTCTG
>CAYVJI010000064.1:0-9173 GCA_964451805.1 uncultured Pelolinea sp.
GCGCAGATCGAGGGCTCAGCCGCTGCCCCCACAGCCGGACTGCATTTTACGCATGAACTCATGGACGCGCTGCAGAAAGACGGTCTGGAATTCGCTCGTGTGCTTCTACACGTCGGTTTGGATACCTTTGCACCAGTCACCGAAGAGAACATTGAAGAACATGAAATGCACACAGAATGGTGTCAGATCGAGGTGCAGCAAGCGGAGATCATCAACCGGGCAAAGCGGGAAAAACGACGCATCATCGCGGTCGGTACGACCAGCGCACGCACGCTGGAATCGGCTGCTGTCCTGAGGGGCGATCATACAATGGTGCAAGCCTGCGAAATGGCGACAGACTTATATATCTATCCCGGGTATAAATTCAAAATGGTAGATGGCTTGATCACCAATTTCCATTTACCGAAATCTACTTTGCTGATGCTGGTCAGCGCATTTGCGGGCATGCAAGAGATCCGGCATTGTTATCAGGAAGCAATTCAGGAAAGGTATCGCTTCTACTCCTTTGGAGACGCGATGTTGATCGAATAATGCAGAATTCTTCCAAAAGCTGGCAAGCTTTGAACGAGCGCCTGGTGCAATGCCGGCTCTGCCCACGTCTGGTAGACTGGCGGGAAAAGGTAGCGCAGGAGAAAAAGCGCGCTTTTCTTGACTGGGAGTATTGGGGCAAACCAGTGCCTGGATTTGGGGATGAAAATGCCAAAATACTGGCGATAGGGCTGGCACCCGGCGCGCATGGATCCAACCGGACAGGCAGGATGTTCACCGGAGATGCATCAGGAGATTTTTTATACCCCGCCCTGCACGCGGCGGGATTCGCCAACCAGCCACACTCCAAACACGTTCAGGATGGGCTGAGATTGCAGGGATTATTCATTTCAGCGGTCTGCCGCTGCGCGCCACCGGCAAACAAACCTACTCATGAAGAAATTCAAACCTGCCTGCCTTTTTTGATGGAGGAGATCGTTTTACTCAAACATCTGAAAGGAATCGTAGCGTTGGGGGAAATTGCCTTCCGTGAAAGCCTGAAGCTATTGAAGACGCACTGGGATGCGAAAATTGAACACAACGTTGTTTTCGGGCATCAGCGTCTATATGCTTTTGGAGAAGCGCGCCCCTGGCTGATAGCTTCTTATCACCCCAGCCGCCAAAACACGCAAACCGGGCGGCTGACGCAATCCATGTTCGCAGCGGTATGGCAGCAGGCCAGGCAAATAATTGAAGAATGATCCAAATAAAACAGGCTGGGATCACCCCAGCCTGTTTTTGATTCACAATAAATAAATGGGCAGCTTATTTTTTCAAGCAAGCCCAGCCAGCATATTCAGCAACGTCATCGAGTTCGGTCTCAATGCGCATGAGCTGATTGTATTTCGCCACGCGGTCTGAGCGAGCCGGAGCGCCGGTTTTGATCTGACCGGTGTTCAGTGCGACTGCCAGATCGGCAATGGTGGAATCTTCGGTCTCTCCGGAGCGGTGCGAGGTCACCGCAGTCCAGCCATTGCGATGGGCAAGGTTGATCGCTTCCAGGGTTTCAGTAAGTGAACCGATCTGGTTGAGCTTGATTAGGACCGAATTGCAGGCTTTCTCGGCAATCGCCTTTTGAATGCGCTGCGGATTGGTCACCAGAAGGTCGTCGCCGACGATCTGAATGCGGTTGCCCAGTTCTTTGGTCATCAACTTCCAGCCATCCCAGTCATCCTGCGCCAAACCATCTTCGATGGAGACGATGGGGAATTGATCGACCCAGGATTTCCAGAACGCCACCATTTCAGCAGAACCAAGCTGTTTGCCTTCCTTGCGCATGTTATAGGTTTTTTTGTCTTCATCGTACAGCTCAGAGGCAGCCGGGTCGAGCGCGATGGCGACATCTTTGCCGGCTTTGAAACCCGCTTTTTCAATGGCTTCAAGAATGACTTCGACGGCTTCAACATTGGCTTTCAAATTGGGAGCATAACCGCCCTCGTCACCTACCAATGTCATATAGCCGTGCGCTTTGAGTACCGCTTTTAAAGAATGGTAGATCTCCGCTCCCCAACGCAGCCCTTCCGCAAAAGTTGGGGCACCAAGTGGCATTACCATAAATTCCTGGGCATCGGTGGACTGCCAGGCGGTATGCGCGCCGCCATTGAGGATGTTCATCATCGGTACGGGTAGAACATGGGCATACAAGCCGCCAATATATTTATACAACGGCATCCCGAAAGAATTTGCAGCCGCTTTGGCGACCGCCAGGCTGGTGCCGAGAATGGCATTGGCGCCCAGATTGGATTTATTGGGAGTGCCGTCCAAAGCCAGCATGGTGCGATCAATAGCGATCTGTTCGGAGGCGTCCCACCCAACCAGCTCATCAGCGATCTTGGTATTGACGTTCTCAACCGCTTTCACGACACCTTTGCCGAGAAAGCGACCTTTATCTCCATCGCGCAGTTCAAGGGCTTCATGAACACCGGTGGAGGCGCCCGAAGGCACGGCAGCGCGCCCCCAACTGCCATCTTCCAGCGTGACTTCGACCTCAACCGTGGGATTGCCGCGAGAATCCAGTATCTCTTGCGCCTGGATGGATTCAATGAATGTAATCATAGCTCAACCTCATCAATTTTATTTTTTCAAACAACCTGATAAGTATAAACCTTTTTATTTCCCGACGTGTTTAATCCTATTATGAAAAATAAAAACGAAACATTCACATTCAAAGATTCAAGATTCCGGCGCATTCTGATGCGGACTTTTCGGTTTTTGTTTCAAATATTCACGAGGATCGAAATCTATTATAAAGAACATGATCATCAGGGGGAAGCTTTGATTTACGGTGCCAATCATGTCTCAGGTTACGATGGCATCATTCTGCAACTCGTCCTAGAAAAACCAATTTGCTTCATGAGCAAAGCCGAATTGTTCAAAAATCCGGCAATGAAATGGGTGTTAAACAAACTCGGATCATTCCCCGTGCGACGCGGCGAATTTGACCGGCAGGCGATTCTCAACGCTCAGGAAGTACTGCGGGAGGGATATTCCCTGCTGATGTTCCCAGAAGGAACACGCACATTTGGCAAAGGCATGATCGCGGCACGCAGCGGAACAGCCCACCTGGCAATGCGCAACCAGTGCGCGATTCAACCCCTAGCGATCGCTGGCGCAGAAAAAATCCTGAAAAATGGCTGGCGCAGGAGTAATGTTAGAGTTTCTTTTTGCGAGCCGATCAGACCTGGTGAAAACGAGACAGCGCAAGAGATCACAACCCGCATGATGCTTGCCATCGCCGCGCAATTGCCGGAAAGCCTGCGCGGCGTGTACAGCTAGGCTGCTTTCGATTTTTGAGCGATCACAGCCTTGATGAATTCATTGAAAAGCGGGTGCGGCCGGTTGGGGCGAGAAAGGAATTCCGGGTGAAACTGGGAACCGAGCATGAAGGGATGGTATTTCAATTCGGCAATTTCCACCAGAAAACCATCAGGCGATTGACCTGAAAATACCAATCCGCCCTGCTGCAGAATCTCGCGGTAGGTATTATTCAGCTCATAGCGGTGGCGGTGGCGTTCCTGCACCAGATCGGTCTGGTAGGCGCGGCAGGCAATTGAATCGGACATCAATCTGCAGGGATAGAGACCCAGGCGCATGGTGCCGCCCATATCCTTTACATCACGCTGATCGTGCATCAGATCAATGACAGGGTGGGGAGTGCGCGGATCAAACTCGGTGGAGTTGGCTGCGGGATCATTGAGTATAAATCTGGCGAATTCAACCACCATCAACTGCATGCCCAAGCATAAACCCAAGTAGGGAATGCGATTCTCACGAGCAAACCTGGCTGCCATGATCTTTCCCTCAATGCCGCGCTGACCAAAGCCTCCAGGGACCAAGATTCCTTCTGAGTTTTCTAATACTTTAAGAGATTTTCCATCTTCCAAGTCGGCGGCGTGGATCCAGGATAGTTCCAGTTGGGCGTCGTTGTGCAGGCTGGCATGTTTGAGGGCTTCATGCACACTGATATAGGCGTCGTGCAATTCGACATATTTTCCAACCAGAGAAATGTGAATGACGTGTTTTGGTTTTTGCTCGGCTTTGATGATGCGCTTCCACTCACACCAATCTGCCTGCTGGCGCGCTTTGAGTTTAAAATACTTAAGAATGTAATCAGCGACCTTGAAATCCTCCAGGATCAAAGGGACGGAATACAGGACAGGGGCGGTGACGAGTGGGATGACGGCGTCAACTTCCACATCACAGAATTGAGAGATCTTTTCGACCAGGGAAGCGTGCACAGGGTGATCGGAACGGGCGATGATCATGTTGGGCGAAATGCCGATAGAACGCAATTCGCGCACCGAGTGTTGTGTGGGTTTGGATTTAAGCTCGTTGGTGGCGCCAATGTGAGGTAGCCAGGTGACATGCACAAAGAAGGTGTTTTCACGACCGATCTGCTGACGGAGCTGGCGAAGGGCTTCAAGGAAGGGCTGGCTTTCGATGTCTCCCACGGTGCCGCCAACCTCAATCAAAACGAAATCAGCCTGAGTACGCTCAGCCACCCGGCGAATGCGTTTTTTGATCTCATCAGTGATGTGCGGGATCACCTGAATGGTACCGCCGAGGTAATCGCCTTTGCGCTCTTTGGAAATCACTTCGGCGTAGATTTGCCCTGAAGTGAGGTTTGATTCGCGGGTCAAGCGGATATCAATGAAGCGTTCATAGTGACCAAGGTCCAAGTCGGTTTCAGCGCCATCATCCAACACAAAAACTTCTCCATGCTGATACGGGCTCATGGTGCCGGGATCTACATTGAGATAGGGGTCTAATTTTTGTACGGAAACGCTAAAACCACGTTCTTTCAATAAACGCCCAATCGCGGCAGCAGTCAGTCCTTTGCCGACCGAACTGATGACACCTCCGGTGAAGAATATGAATTTCGTATCGGTGCGGTTTTTTTGATCAGACATCTTCATTGTGAATCCTCTGCATTAAGTGAAGCGGGGAGGGTTGTTGGTTCAACCCTCCCCGAATCGGCGAGTGAGAGATTTTTTCCTTAAAAGCCGGTTGCCCGTTCAAATTGATCCTCATTTCATGTTTTCGAAAGTTTACCACAATAAAAAAACCCCCACATATCTGCGAGGGTTATTTTGGTAATAAATGCTCAGGCGCGCTGATTGAGTGTGCGTGAAAGAATATCTTCCTGCGAGGAAGTCTGTTTCTTGGTTTTCTTGGACTTGTTCGCGCGAGCGGGTTCCTGCATGCCCGCTTTTTCCATGGCTTCGCGCATGGCGATTTCCATGAAGGTGGGTTCGTTTTCTACAGGAGTTTCGGCAGATTTAGAGGTATTTTCTTTTTGCGCAGCTGGGGCTTTCTTTTTTCTGCGGCTGGGGCGGGCGGGAGTGACCTTGACACCTTCTATTTCATCCAAGCCGGGTTGCAGGGCTTTCATGCTTAATTTGATCTGTTTGCGCCTGCGGTTGAAATCAATTATTTTTACTTCCACCTCATCCCCAACGCTGACAACCTCGGAGGCATTCTTGACATAACCCTGAGTCAACTCACTGATATGAACCAATCCAGGTCGTTCTGCGCCGATATCAACGAAAGCGCCAAATTTTTCCAATTCGACCACTTTGCCCTTGAGGACCATATCTTTGTTGATCTCACGCCATTCGAGCTGAAGGGGAGGATGCATGGTCACTTCGATGCGCTCATCGCGCAGGTTGCGGATGTAGACATCAATCTGCTGCCCCTCCTGCAGGGCATCTTCCACGCGCAAAATGGGCTGATCGTCTTTATAGATGATCTGGGATACATGCAATAAAGCAGGTTTTTCAACACCAATATCAACAATAGCACCCGCCTTTGTGGTTTTAATCACCTTCCCTTTGAGGTGCATTTTCCTTTCAAGTTGATTTATTGATGTGATCACTGCACTACCTTCAGAAGTCATGAAATTCTGTCTCCTATGTTTGGACTTGAGCAGTGGTTGATTATACTCGCGTGATTAATCCCTGTCAATTAATTTCCTTCAAGATTTGCAGATTTTTGCAGCGTATTTTTCTGCAAATAATCCAAGGCTGCCTGCAATTGAGAATCTCTGGCAGCTTGAATATCTGCATCCGTCAGTTCGACCAGGATATCGGGAGCAAGGCCGTCCCCCTGGATCTGGCGACCCTGCGGAGTGAGCCAGCGGGCAATGGTGATGCGCACGGCGCCATTTTCCCCGGTCAGGGGAATCCAATTCTGGATATAGCCTTTTCCAAAAGTAGGTGTGCCCACCAGAACAGCACGTTTTGCATCCTGCAGGGCACCGGCCATGATCTCGGAAGCGGACGCAGAACCCGCATCCACCAGAAGCACCAGCGGAATCTCATAGTCAACCACATCTTTAGAGACTTTATATTCATTACGGGTACCATCTCCCCACTCTTCAATCAGAACCGTGCCTTCTGGCAGAAATGCAGACGTGATCTCTACGGCTGTGTCAACAAAGCCACCCGTGTTGCCGCGCAGATCGATGACCAAGCTTTGAATGTCTTGTTCCATCAGGTCCGCGAGGGCTGCGTTGAATTCCTGCGCGGAGTTTGAACTGAAGGAATACAAGCGGATATAACCGATATGCTCTTCAAGCAAGGTGTGTTCAACGGTGGGTATGGTGATCACCGCGCGTTCGATAGAGAATTCCAGCAGATCAGCATAGCCTTCGCGCTGCACGGTGATGCTGACGGTGGTGCCTGCCGGACCGAGAATGCGTTTAATCACCAGATCGGGAGGAATATCGCTCATGTCCTCGCCATCGATCGCCATCACGATATCTCCCGGTTTGATTCCGGCAGCTTCAGCCGGGGAACCGGGCATGGGGCTGATAAAAACCAAGAACTGACCGGAGGTGTCCATCCAGGCACCCACGCCGGTGTATTCCCCCATCAGAGGAGCGTTCTGCTGGCGATATTCATCAGGATTCATATATGCGGAATAGGGATCATCAAGGCTTTCCAGCATCCCCTTAATCGCACCCTGCATTAATAACACATCATCCACAGGCTGTTCCAGGTACTGCTCATGCACAACCGCCCAGGCTTGATAAAAGGGTTTGAAAAGATCATCGAATTCTGCCGCTTTGAAGGGCGACATGCGCAGGCGCAGAAAATATCCAGTGAAAATACCCAAAGAGAAAATCAGCATTGCCAGCAGAAGGCTGGCGACAATTTTCAAACCTCTGCGGAATCTTTGATCGTTCATGTTCTTCGTTCAAGAGTATTGTTTGTATTCAAGAGTGAGGGCAGAGCATAGATATCATCAATCCTTAAGGGATAATCATTTTCCGATTGCCTTCCCACCAGAATGGAAAAAAAGCCCAACTCACGCGCCGCAATGACATTCTCCAAAAAATCATCCAAAAAAGCACACCCTTCGGCAGAATCCATCCCGGCGAGCTGCAGAGCTTTCAGAAAAGATTCTTTTTGGGGTTTTACAAAGGGATAGATGCTGAAGATATCGATAATTTGATCGAAGAATTCTTCAATTCCCAAGTAAACCAGCACGCGCCGAGCATGCTTCTGGTCTGAATTGGTGAAAACGATCTTGCGCAGAGGGCTGGCCTGCAATAAGGAAGGGAGGCGCTCATCGAAGACCAAATGTTTGGTCAAATCAATATCGTGAACATAGTCGAGATATTGATCATCATCAATCTGATAAATGCTCTTTAAACCTGCCAAGGTTGTGCCAAAATTTTCCCGGCAATAACGGCGGAAGGCTGGTACCTCTTCGGGCGGCATACCCACAATATCCATCACAAAAGCATTGATGCGCTGACCGATGGCGTCCCAGACCCCGCTTTCGGGAGGGTAAAGAGTGTTATCCAGATCGAAAAAGATGGTGTGAAGCATGGCGCAGATAGTATAACTGCAAATCTTGTTTACTATATATAATTCCTAAGAGAATCAAAATGGCAATCAAAAAACTTTCCCCTGAGATCGCTTCGAAAATCGCAGCCGGCGAAGTCGTTGAGCGGCCTCTGTCAGTCGTCAAAGAACTGATCGAAAACTCAATTGACGCAAGCGCCACGGAAATATCCATCCAAATTCAGGAAGCCGGCAGGCGCCTGATTGAGGTGACAGATAACGGCAGCGGTATTGCCGCCCAGGAAGCCGAACTGGCGGTGCAGCGCTATGCTACCAGCAAGATCTTTCAGTTTGAGGATCTTGAGCACATCAGCACATTAGGATTCCGCGGCGAGGCGCTGGCATCCATGGCGGCGGTTTCCCGATTGACTCTGAACAGCAGAGCTGCCCAAGATGCCATCGGCGTTCAGCTGATCATGGAGGGCGGCAAATTAATCACAGCAAAGCCAGCTGGATGGTCAGACGGTACTCAGGTGAAGGTGGAAGACTTGTTCTATAATGTACCCGCACGACACAAATTTCTCAAATCCGAAAACAGCGAGCGGCGCAACATCTCTGAATTGGTCAGCCGTTACGCCCTGCATTACGCGAACATTCGATTCGAATTGCAGATGGAAAGCAGGCGGGCTTTAGTAGCTTTTGGAAATGGCGAGCGGAGAGAAGTGTTTGCGCAAGTCTATGATATTGAAACTGCCCGTTCCTTGCTGGAGGTGAATGTCCAGGATGAGTACTTACGCGTGAAGGGTTTCATTAGCCCGCTGAACATGACACGCTCCAACCGCAGAGAAATTTATTTTTTCATCAACGGCAGGCTTATCAGCGATGCAGCTTTAAGCGCAGCCGTCAGCCAGGCTTATCAAACCCTGCTGATGGTTGGCCGTTACCCGATAGCTGCATTATTCTTGGAGATCGATCCGCAGGAGATTGATGTCAATGTTCATCCCACCAAGGCAGAGGTACGCTTTCGTGAACCCAAACGGGTTTTCAGCCTGATCCACAGCGCCGTGCGAAAATCAATCAGTGCCGCTGCCAACATACCCCATCTTTCCCCGACCTTGTGGAGCAAAACCTATCCGGGCAGTAAAAATCCGGAAGCAGCTTGGGGATTCGCCCTAGAGACAAAAATCACCCAGGGAGAAGAGTTACCGAAAGCCGGGATTGGCGGTGTGGGGAGCACGGAAGAAACGCAATCTGAAAAATTGCCATTGAATATCCCTTTCTTCAGATTAGTAGGTCAAATCGGAAGAACCGACCTAGTTGCAGAAGGACCGGATGGAGTATACCTGATCGATCAAC
>CAYVJI010000065.1:0-9084 GCA_964451805.1 uncultured Pelolinea sp.
AGCACTTTCATCTTTTCATCTCGCACTGATGAAGCATTAAATGCGTAAGGCGCCTCCATTGCTGTCAAAGTAATCAATTGCAGCAGATGATTGGCAAACATATCCCTGATCACTCCGGAGCGGTCAAAATAGCCGGCGCGGCTGCCCACCCCGACAGTTTCAGCTACAGTGATCTGCACATGGTCAATGTAATGATTGTTCCAAAGCGGTTCAAAGATTCCATTAGCGTATCGGAAAACTAGAATATTTTGAACGGTCTCTTTACCTAAATAATGATCGATGCGGTAGATCTGTTTTTCTTCAAAACATTGGTGCAGATGGTCCTCCAACTTTTCGGCGCTCGAAAGATCGCGGCCGTATGGTTTTTCTACAACTATACGCACCCAATCCTTTTCTATTGCATACTTGCGGCAGACAGCCAGGTTGCGAATGATCTCTAAATATGATTCCGGCGGCGTTGCCAGATAAAAAATGATCTTTTGATAATCCTGTTCTGCCAAGCAGTTCAGCAGGGTTTGATAACCTTCAATTTCTTCAAATTCAGATTGGATGTATTTTGCTTCGGCTAATAATTTTTGGACAATCTTTTTGTTTACAGGTTTTTTTCTGGCAAATTCCAGGATGCCCTTCTCCAACTCATTTCTCAAAGTGTCGTCCGTCCAGGGACGCCTGGCAAATCCAATAATACGCAACGGATATGCCAACCTTTCTTCTTGCTCCAATTGATATAATGCCGGCAGCAGTTTCCGGCGCGTTAGATCACCGGTTACACCAAAAATGACCAAAGCTACTGATTTGTTTGAATTGATGTCTATCATGAATTTATCCTATGTTTAGTACTGATCAAAAATCTTCGTTCATTTATAATTATGTACAGGTTTATTATATAAAAAATGGCTCTCATCAATTCTATTACAGACATTCCTGGAATTTTGGTCGGTCAGGTTGAAGACACACAAGCTTTAACTGGCTGCAGCGTTGTGATCTGCAAAGCAGGAGCTGTGGGCGGAGTTAGCCAGCGCGGCGGCGCTCCGGGCACACGCGAGACAGATCTGCTGCGACCAATGCATCTGGTTGAAAAAGTACACGCCGTTCTGCTGGCAGGCGGCTCGGCTTACGGTTTGGACGCGGCAGCAGGCGTAATGCAATTTCTTGAAGAAAAAAGGATTGGATTAAAAACCGGCGCAGCCATAGTCCCCATCGTTCCTGCAGCTATCCTCTATGATCTGGCTTTAGGAAATTCCAAGGTGCGACCCGACAAACAGATGGGGTATCAGGCAGCGCAAAAAGCCTCACCAGAAAAACCCCGTCAGGGCAATTTCGGCGCAGGCTGCGGTGCAACGGTTGGAAAGATGCTTGGCATGGGGCAAGCCACAAAATCAGGTATTGGCACCAGCAGCCGCGAAATCACTCCCGGTTTGATCATTGCTGCGTTGGTTGCGGTTAATGCGTTCGGAGATGTGATTGATTACGAGAACAATAAGATTATTGCGGGTACACGAACATTGTCAAAAGGGCCGTTGAAAGTTGGTGAAAACAAAACATTCGCTAACACACTGGAAATCATGCGGACAGCTCTCGGGCGAACGGCGTTATCTTTCGCGAGCAAGCACAATACCGTGATTGGGGTGATCGCTACGAATGCCTTGCTGAGTAAAAATGAGGCGAATCAATTTGCCGATTCAGCTTCTAACGGTATTGCTATGAGTATTCGCCCAGCTTTTACCATGCTGGATGGAGATACGGTATTCAGCCTGGCAATCGGAAAAAAGTCAGTGGATATCAATCTATTGTGCGCATTTGCCCCACTCGTTTTTGCAGATGCAATTCAAAATGCTGTACACCAAGCTCAACCAGCTGGCGGTTTGCCTTCCGCAACTTCTTTAAAAATCGATGGATCCCTAAGCAAGGAGCAAGCAAAATGACTCACATTATTGCAGATACACTTTCTTGTCTTAGCTTAGAAGAGGCTGAACAACTCGGGATTGATTATTTGCCGCAGATCATCATCTTTGGAGATGAAAGCTATCGCGACGACACAGAGATGGATTCATGGTCATTCATTGACCGTTTGAAAGCTTCTTCGCAATTACCTAAAACATCTGCCCCCTATCCTTACTTGTATATTCCATATTTCGAAAAATATAAATCTGATGAAGAAACTATTTTAGTCATATGCCCATCACAAAAAGTTAGCGGAACGGTTCGCTCGGCCGAAACTGCCGCAGCGGATTTTCCGGATCTCGATATCCGCATTATTGACACTGCATTGATCGGTGCAGCTTTGGGCAGCGTGGTAAGAAAAGCGGTTGAATGGACAAATGCCGGTTTGCCTGCAGATGTAGTTGTAAAACAAATTATCGAGATGTCAAAACGCAACCGCACCTATTTTCTGGTGGATACCTTGGAATACTTGCACAAAGGCGGTCGCATTGGTACCGCAAAAGCCATGGTAGGAAGCATGTTGCAAATGAAACCGATTTTAGCCTTTCGGCAAGGTCAAGTTGAGTCTGCAAGCACCGAACGTACACGAAAAAAAGCTCTGGCAAATTTTATTCATTTAGCCTTACAGGAATGCCCCAACGGCAGAGAATCATACTTAGCTGTACAACATGGGGGCGTACCGGATCAAGCGCAAAGTTTGGCGCTAACGTTAGGTAAACAGCTTGATATACAAGATATTCCATTAACCTTCCTGCCTCCCGCGATTCTCGTGCACGGCGGTCCGGGTGTGCTGGGCATCAGTTTCTTTGTGAAAGAATAAATGGAAAATCCCCCATCAATAAGACATTTCTAATATCTGCAGCAATTCCTGCTTGCTTAATTTTATTGAGTTGCTCCGCATGCTGCTGGAATTTTCAGCTTTCTCAACAATTGCCATGAAATCCGTTTTTTCAATTCCCAATTCATTGAGACGGGGTATGCGCAGCAATTTGCATAGATCCGCGATCCAATCTGCTCCTTCCTTTGCCCGCGCGGAGTTTTTCCCTGTCAGCCAACGGGCAATATTATCGTAGCGTTTTAAAAACGGACTTTCCGGCTCCCTTTGTACAAGCGCCTGAATGTTCGTGTGCATTACTCCTGACATTACAGCGGCACAGATAGCGCCATGCGGTGCGGCGAACATTCCCCCGATTGGTCCTGCGAATCCATGCGCTGCACCTAAACCTGCATTTGCCAGAGATAGACCTCCCATCAGGCTCACCCAGGCCATTTGATCGCGCGCAGAATGGTCATCGCCATTTTGATAGGCTCGTTGCAGGCATCGAGCAGCCCGCGGGATGGCATCCTGACAAAATAGGTCTACCATCACATTGGCTGATATGGAGACGTATGGTTCAATGACTTGCACCAGCGCATCCATTCCTGTGCAGGCAGTAAGACCAGCAGGGACAGAATAAGTCAATTCAGGATCGATCAAAGCCACATCGGGCAGCATATACGCGCTACGCATGCTAACTTTGACCTTTTTTTGAGGCACAGAAATGACCGCATTGCGGGTCACTTCGCTGCCGGTTCCTGCAGTGGTTGGAATCGCTATAAATTTTTTTGAAGGCTGCTTTAATTTCTTCCCCAAGCCGACAACTTCCAGATAATCCATAAGTTCACCTGAGTTGGCAAGCAGAGCTGCGAGTGCTTTGCCGGAATCAATGACAGAACCTCCACCAATGGCAATGACAAAATCACACCTTTCCTGGCGGGCAAGAGAGAGCATTTTCTGAATGCTTTCAATGTCCGGTTCCCCGCTCTGAATATGCTCTATCCGTTGGGCTTCGCATCCATTGAAAAATGCGTCAATGTTTATATGGTTGATGATGTTTTTTGATCTGACCAGGAATGCTTTTTTGCCAAATCCTTTTATCAATTCAGGAAGCTGCCCGACTTTTCCACGACCGAACAAGATGCGGTTGGATGTCGCGAAATCGATACGTAACTCATTTTCGAAATCTTTCTGCATTATCTCCAGCCACTATCATCAGATGGGAAAATATTATGATATTTGATGCTGTAACGCGGTTCCGCCATCATTTCTTCTACTGCTGCCCTCCACGTTAAATAATGCTCCGTATTCTTATGCTCTTGGGCTGCCTCTTCATTTTGGTAGACTTCGATCAATACAAACCGGGTTGGATCATCAGTTTGCTGGATCACATCAAATCTGGCAATCCCAGGTTCTTCAATGCTATTTTTGGCATTTTCAACGGTGGCAGTCTTGAAAGCCTGAATGGAGTCTTCTTCAATATTAACATGCACTTGAACGATGTACATAGGTTCCTCCTGGCTAATATATTAATTTGTGTTTTAATTTTAACCTGTTAATATGAAGAATTACCAAAAATTCATCATTTACGAGGATGATGACATCCTCATTGTGAATAAACCAGCGGGAATGCTCTGTATTGCGGACGGTCATCGTTCAGAACTTCCCTTTCTAAAACACGAACTGGAGGAAACCTATGGACGTATCTGGACAGTGCATCGCTTGGATAAAGCGACCAGCGGTGTATTGGTTTTTGCCAAGAATGATCGCGCCCACCGCGATCTAAATCGCCAATTTGAGCATCATCTGGTTCAGAAAAATTATCGTGCGATTTCCCATGGATTTCCTCTTTGGAATCACAAAATCTTCGAAATGCCTCTGCGGAAAAATGTTGGCAGTCGGCATCGCACTGTATCAGATGTGCAACGTGGCAAGCCCGCGATAACGCGCTTCGTCGTTCTTCAAAGGTGCCAGAGCTTTTGCGAGCTGGATGTTTTTCCGCTTTCCGGCATTACTCATCAAATTCGCTCACACGCAGCTATGCTGGGTTTACCGATCTTTGGCGACGAATTGTACGGACAATTTCACCCCCCTTATCCATTAAAAATGAGGCAATTGGAAAATTTAGAAAATAGGCTTTATCTGCATGCCCTGAGCATCTGTTTTCATCATCCAAAAGACCAAGCTATAACGTTTTTTGCTGCTCCCCTGCCTGATTCTTTCCAGTTTTCGAATTTTCAGATACTTTAATAATTGTAAATTATTTATTAATAATTAATTGCCTGTTGACTTTTTACTTATATTTTTGTATATTATTTTATTGTGCAGTCGGGCTTTAACCCCATCTAAACACCTATATTTAATCATTCTTTGGGAAGATTGATTTTAATTCTGAAAAAGTGTATCCTGATTAGAGGTAATCATGGGTTTGCTCAATCTGCAGAAACCCAAAGTGAGGCTGTATTTACTCTAGATGAACGAAAAGAAAATAGAAGTCCTGGATGATGATGAGAATCTTGAATACTCCGCTATTTCACGCCTGATAGAACTTGGTCATCAAAAATCCTATGTAACCATTGATGATATTCTGCACTTCTTTCCGGATGCGGAACAAGATGTTTCGCAGCTGGAAGAAGCTTTCGCTGCTTTGATGGCAGCCGGAATCCAATATTTAGACGACGATGATTTAGCAGCCAGCCCAAGCGAAGATGAGCTATCTAAGGATGAGATCAAAGAGATCATTGATGAGAGCCAAGATACAACCATTGATGACCTCAAACACATTGATACGGATGATACGATCGGTTTGTATCTTAAAGAAGTTAGCCGCGTTCCGCTTCTTACTGCTGAAGAAGAAGTGGAATTGGCTCAGCGTATTGAACGCGGGCGGATGGCACGCGAGGAATTGGCTGGCGGAAAAGTATCCAATCGCAGAAAAACTGACTTGCGATTACTTATTGAAGATGGATGGTCAGCGCGCGAACATCTCATCACAGCCAATTCGCGCCTGGTGATCAGCGTCGCCAAAAAATATATGGGGCGCGGCGTTCCCTTTCTGGATCTGATTCAGGAAGGTAACATTGGCTTGATCAGAGCGACAAAAAAATTCGATTACCGCCGCGGTCACAAATTCAGCACGTATGCTACCTGGTGGATTCGTCAAGCGGTTACACGCGCCATTGCCGATCAAGGGCGTACGATCCGCGTTCCAGTGCACATGGGCGATCAAATCAACAAATTGCTGCGCACCCAGCACCAATTGACGCAGAAATTAGGCCGCGACCCATCTATTGAAGAATTGGCAGACGCATTGGATGTCGTTCCTAAAAAAGTGGAAAACATGATCAAGGTATCGCGCCGCCCCCTCTCACTTGAAACTCCAACGGATAATGAAGACGACTCGGTCTTAGGAGATTTCATCGAGGATAACGAAATTCCAGCTCCCGATGTGACTGCAACGTATAACCTCTTGCGCGAACATCTCGAAACGGTTATGGACAGCCTGCCTCCCAGAGAGGTGCGCATTCTGCAATTGCGTTACGGCCTATTGGATGGACAAGCATACACTCTGGAGGAAGTCGGTCGAAAAATGGGCGTCACCCGCGAACGTGTCCGCCAGATTGAAGCGCAAGCCCTCAGCCGCCTGCGGCATCCTTCTATCCGCCGCAAACTGCGCGATTACCTGGGAGAATAGCCACACAAGGAATCTGAAATCCATGGCAGATATACCACTGAGAGAGTATCTTCGCGAGATTGAAAACCTCATTGAAAATCGCAAAATTGACCAAGCTGCCTCTCAATGCCTGAATATCCTAGAATCTTTTCCGAAAGAAATCGCTACATACCGGAAATTAGGCAAAATCTTTCTGGAAAAGCAAAACTCTCCTATTGCAGAGAGAATTTTTCAAATAATCTTATCTGTCTTCCCTGATGATTTCGTAGCACATGTGGGTTTGAGCTTTCTGATGGAACAAGCTGGTCAAATGGATTCAGCTATCGATCACATGCAGCGCGCGTTTGAGATCCAGCCTTCAAACCAGAACTTGCAGGATGAACTGAAACGGCTTTATCAAAAACGCGATGGTGTTGAGCCAGCCAAGATACGACTGACACGGGGTGCATTGATCAAGATGTATACGCATTCGAATTTATACGAGCAAGCCATCGCTGAAATCCGCCTTGGGTTGCTCGAAAAACCGGCTCGCCTGGATTTCACGCTATCTCTGTCAGATATGCTATGGCAGTCGGGGAAACACATCGAAGCTGCGGAGACAGCCATTGAAGTCATCAGCAAGCTGCCGTACTGCTGGACGACAAATGAAATTTTGGACAATGCTTTTCAAACCCTGCGAAGCGATTCATCTGAGAATGCCTATCGTTCGCGTTTGATTGAACTTGACCCTTATTACCAGTATGTACTGCCCACCACACCGAATGTCAATGACATTCCCGATATTGCAGTGCTTATCGATCCCGTTATCGAAAATCCAGAAAGAAGCCAAAGTTTTGATTGGGAATCATTTTTTAACAGCATTTGGTCTCTGCCTGCTCCTGCTAATCATGAGTCCTCCGCTTCTAGTGTATTGGATTGGTCTTCCATTCTGAAAGACGAAGACGATGAACAACCAATTGACGAAGAGCTGAATAATATCGCAGCAAAAAGCAATGCAACTGAACACACAGGCAGCAGCAAAATCTCATTCATCGAGCGTATTCAACGCAGAAACACAGTATCCAACGATCTTTTCAAGCAATCACCTGAAGTTGAAAAGGCAGATAGAATCGAAAAATTGAATGAGATTGAGAATGAGGAAAATGAGGCTATTGAGTGGTTCGATAGTTCAGAATCCTCAGGAATGGTTCAATCTGAACCAAAGACACCAATACAAGAGCCGCAGGAAGAGATCGCTTCAACCTCTGACGTGAGCAGCAAAGCAGTTCAGAATGAAGTACATGAAGAAAGTGGAATCATTGATCAGGATGCACCGATCACGATTTCCGAAGCAGATCAAGCAGCTTCCATTTCTTCCGCCTGGGTGAGTGATACCGAACAAAATTTTGTTGATACTAAAAATCAGGAAAAACCTTCCCTGGATGACACGCAGCGTATTTCATTGATTGATGATTCACCCCAAGAAATTCTTTTACAGGTTGAAAAAGCACTTGAGGGAGCCAACTTTCAATTCGCTGTGGAAAAATTGGGAAAATTGATCAATTCTGGGTTTTCCTTATATGAAGTGAAAGATTTCCTGGAGCATGCCTGCGATCAACACCCAGACGCTCTAGACCTGTGGATGATGCTGGGTGAAATTTACAAAAAGCTAGATCTTAAAGAAGAGGCTCTTCAAATCTTTACCCGCGCTCAGAAACATATCTCTCTGAAAGGTTAGCGAATGATTAATTGCCAACGCACATTGGTACTCATCAAACCTGATGGAATTCAACGGGGGTTGATGGGGGAGATTATCCAACGCTTTGAAAAGCGTGGACTGCAGTTGATTGCCATGAAATTGCAACATGTATCCCGAAAGTTCGCGGAGCAGCATTACAGCATCCACAAAGGCAAACCCTTTTATGAAGGACTTGTGAAATATCTCATTTCATCCCCTTTGATCGCAATGGTCTGGGAAGGTACTGAGGCAATACAAGCTATCCGACAGACTGTAGGGGCAACCAATCCCTTAGAAGCTTTACCGGGTACTATCCGTCATGATCTGGCATTGCTCACCAGCCGCAATTTAATTCACGCGTCAGATTCAGAGGAGACAGCAGCTGCTGAAATCAAACTCTGGTTTTCTGATGAAGAAATCTATCCCTGGCAGCGCGTTAACGAAGATTGGATTTCGGGTTTAAATTAGTTGCGCTAATCATTGATTTTCTTGCCTAATCCAGCAATCCACAAAATGAAAAATAAATCGCGTGCGTTTGTTTTCTGGTTGATCCCTTTATTATTTCTAATAATATTTATCTCACTCACAGTGCATAGCAAATCAGTTAAAGTGCACTGTGATTCGTGCGGAAATTTAGATCAGATCAATTCGAATCTCCAACTGGATTTTCAGTTCTCAAGGAACATCAATCCCGCTTTGATTGAGCGAGCATGGTTCACCCAACCGCAAATTGAGGGTACATGGGAATGGAAAAATGACCGGCAGGCTCACTGGCAGGCTGATCAGCCATTAATATCTGGATCTTCTTTCTCTTTTGGATTCAAGCCTGAGGTGGTTGGAAAAAAATCTGAAAAAATTCTATCTGAATATCGGTGGATTGCTTCTGTCCGCGTCCCCCGGATCCTGGCTTTGAAGACAATAAAGGACTCTGGT
>CAYVJI010000066.1:0-6465 GCA_964451805.1 uncultured Pelolinea sp.
ACCTTTTGATTACTTTGGATGGCCGATTGGGCAATATGCCTTTAGTGAAGAATATCTAGTGGCTGTGGAAGTAGAAGACATTCTCGGTTTTCGCAGCATTAGCCCGCCGGTCGCCATCCAATTAACCGTTGCCTCTCTCTATCCAGCCTGGCTGACCTCAGTGCTCAAATTCATTGACCAGGGCGGCTGGATTCCCTTGACCATCATCGGATTGGGCGGATCGGCTGTGGCAGGTTTGCGTCTGCGCCGTCGCTGGGTTACCAAACGCGATTCGCAGAAAAATGGCTCTGCGGATGCGTTAACCGATCCATTGCTGCAATCCGTACCAGGCTTGCGGCATCCTGTCGCATACGGTTACGATTCAGAATCATCATTCACGACCAATGCGGTTGCCGATCAGCAGATTGTTCCTCCATGCCTGGTTTGGAATGACAGAACAGAACCTCCTGCGGGTATACGCGAGATCCGTCTGGAGAACACCGAGACCATCATTGGCAGTGATGCCGATCAAGCATCACTGGTATTGCCTTTACCCTCCATCAGCCCACAGCATGCCCTCCTGCTTAAAAGCGACAAAGGCTCTGTATCCTTGGCTGACCTCGGTTCAGAGGAAGGCACCTGGGTGAATTATGCCCCTGTATCCAGTGCCGGGGTCCTGCTGCACAATGGGGATCTGGTGCAGTTTGGCCGGTATTCCTTCCGTTATCAGATCGGAAAAATGAATAAATCAGCCGGGTGAAACGAACCATTGCCTCCGGCCGTGTAAAGGTTCCTGTAACTCATGTGGCGAATTTTGTGTTAAAATTTTTATCCTTGCTGGTCTGGAATGCCAGGAGGGATGGCCGAGTGGCTTAAGGCGCCTGTCTTGAAAACAGGTGTGGGGCGAAAGCTTCACCGTGGGTTCGAATCCCTCTCCCTCCGCCTTAACCAGCCAAACCTTCACATTCGGGGAGGTGCCAGAGTGGCCGATTGGGACCGCCTGCTAAGTGGTTGTCGGGAATTAAACCTCGACCGAGGGTTCGAATCCCTCCCTCCCCGCTGATCGAAAATCGATATCCGTTAGGACAGTCCTTTTTCGCAAGCCTGAGACTGCTTTTTACTCCCGATCTGGTTATAATACTCAAATTAAATTCAAGGATCTATCATCATGGCGTTTTCAAAGAAATCCCGCATTGTGCAAGAATATCTGTTGAGGTTTGGGTTGCGTTTAGAGATTTTTGAGTTCAGCGAGAGTACCAAAACTGCCCAGCAAGCGGCAGATGCGATTGGTTGTGAGCTTGGGCAGATTGTTAAATCACTGGTTTTCCGAGATCGTGATCAAGCACTGCTCTTTCTGGTAAGCGGCAAGAACACATTGGACGTAAAAAAAATATCCAGAGAACAAAAACTGGATATTTCCAAAGCGGATGCTGACTTTGTCAAAGACACAACCGGCTTTTCAATCGGCGGAGTCCCTCCTGTTGCCCACAAAACCAAGCTAACAACCTACATCGATCAGGACCTTTTAGGCTATAAAGATGTATGGGCGGCAGCGGGCACTCCTTTTTCAGTCTTCCGGCTCGAGAGCCGTATGTTGCAGCCTTTAACAGATGGTAAACCGATTAAAGTAAATTAAGCCACCAGACTCAATGCCAATTTGGCTGCCTGGCTGGCATCAGGAGCGTAACCATCCGCCCCGATTTGCTGTGCGAATTTATCCGTGACCGGTGCACCACCCACCAGGATCTTTACCTTATCACGCAAACCAGCTTGTTGAATTGCCTCGATCGTCGCCGGCATGTTGGCCATGGTGGTGGTTAACAAGGCAGACATCGCCATAAGTTGTGCTCCGCTTGATTGAAGTGCCTCAACGAATTTTTGCGGATCCACATCTGTTCCCAAATCGTTCACCTCGAAACCCGCACCTTGCAGCATCATTCCGACCAGGTTTTTTCCAATATCGTGCAGGTCGCCCTTCACCGTTCCGATCACGATTTTTCCAACCGGTTCAACATCTTCCGCCACCAGCAAAGGTTTTAGAATTTCAAGACCGCCTTGCATGGCACGTGCGGCTACCAATAGTTCCGGCACAAAATATTCTCCCTCTTCAAACAAACGACCTACTTCAGCCATGGCTGTCATCATGCCTTCTTTTAATACTTTTTCTGCGCTGATCTTTTCTTCCAATGCCCGATCAACAGCTGCGACTACTTGCTCTCTGTCGCCTTCCAGAATTCCTTGAAAAACATCTTTCAAAACTGCTGACATGCTTTTTCCTCCGTTGTTCTTAGGCTCTTCTTCTCATTGTTTTGGATTTCCGGGAACTTGCTTGAATTCCTCGCTGAGAGGCAATTGCGCTCCAGGTTTTTTCAAATCAACTTGCATAATTTTATCAATACTTTTCTATAGTCTCTCAACAAGATTGCATCCAGCGATTCTTTTCCTTAGATCTTCAATGGCTTCATCAACCCTTTTGTAAATTTTTTTTAAAATCCTCGTTGTTGTCCCTGCCATGGAGGAGGAGTACCATTTTTAAATTCCTCAACGCTGGGACCACGCAATTTCTGCAAACGTTTCAGCCCATATAAGTAGCTGAACACCAGCAGCAGGATCAGGGCTGGCCATCCGCTGATCAGGTTGAAGGCTGCCAAACGTTCAACATTCCCTTGCGTGTATAACCGATATTGAATGATGAGTTTGATAAAAGAATATACTGCCCACACCGCAGTAACCTCACTATAGGCTGGTCGAACTCGGGGATGCCAATACCACGCCAGCGGCCAGCGGCGCGCCAGATAGCTGGTGAAAGCCACTGCCGGTCTTCTGACGATAAGGCTGGCAGTTAGCACGATTGCCATCAGAGCTCCATTCACCAATTGCGGCAGAAAAAACGCTTGGGCGCTCTTGAGAAGATATGTTAATCCGATCGCCAAGGCTGCCGCGCCAATACCAGCCAGGGCAGATAGGATGGGTTGACCGCGCATCAAACGCAGGGCACCCATGAGTAGACCGCTGGCTAATGAAACCCATAAGGCCGCCGAAAAACTAAAAGCGGCATTGATTATGATGAACAGCAGTGGTGGAAGAATGGAATCTAACAGGGAGTTGCGGCCTGAAAAGACCAGTTTGAATTCTTCAACCAGCTCTTTGAGCTTTGCCATCGAATTGAATTATAGGCTAAATCAGTCTTTAACAATTGCAGGGTTGATTGTCAAGTGAAATAATCATTTTTAGAAAATTCTAAGAAAACAATTCCTGAATAATCTCTGCGGTAAGTTGCTCCAAATCTCGCAGGACGACATCTGTAGAAGAAAGAGAATTTTTTGAATGCGTCGTGGTCACTGCAATGCATTTCATTCCGGCAGCTGCAGCAGCTTGAACGCCAGGCAAAGCATCTTCGATAACCAGGCAATGTTCGGGATCAACCGAGAGCTTGCGGGCTGCTTCCAAAAACACGTCCGGCGCAGGTTTGCTGGCACAATCCTCTCCGCTGACCAAGGCATCAAAAAATTCCCGGGCATGCAGGGCTTCCAGCACCGTGTGAATGTTTTCCCACGAGCCAGATGAAGCCAAAGCCTGCTTGATGCCGTGAGCATTGAAGTCCGTCAGCCATCGCTCCACACCCGGTAGGAATTTCGCTCCTTTCTGAATGGATACGCGGAAGAATCGGTCTTTCTCCTCACCCATCGCGTCAATCACCTTGGGCTCACAGATGCACGGATCGGCGCATTGAATGACTTGGGCATTGGTCATTCCAAAGGTCCTTTTCATATCCTCCTCTGTGAATGATCCCTTCCGCTCTTGAAAGACCTTTTGCCAGGCTTCAAAATGAAAGGGTCCAGAATCCAACAGCACTCCATCCATATCCCACAATACTGCCTGCAGTTTGCCGAAACTATTCATTGCCGCTGCTCCCATAACCGCAAGCGCTGGCATAATCCTGCAAAACTTTGCGGATGCGTGCTGATATCAATGCTTCAGGTTTGTTTTCCAACAATCCTTCACGAATCTGCCAGTACAGATCCGGGAAGAATTGGCTTATAAGGGTCAGCGGGGGTGGATTTTGGTTGAGGTTCTGGAACAAAAACTGCGCAGCGCTTCTAACTTCGGGTTCAGCCCAATAATAGCGCGAGCGGTCGCTGTAACTGTATTTGCGTGCCAGGAGTTGGGTAAAGCCGTCTCCTTGATAATACTTTTCCCAATGGATAGGTTTCAATTGCATTGCCTTTTCGAGTTCCGGAATAATGCTGGAAAGATGCACGCCGGGTTTGCCGATCAGCCACTCATTTTCCAGCATGGCCAAGGCGAACATCGCTTCGCGCATGGCGAAGGTTAAAGCTGGCCCAACCTTCAGAATGGCAAAGTGGTCTTCAACTAATTGCTGCAAAGCCCAGTTTGGTTGATAATCGGTTGAGTGCGCCTCGTAGATGAATTGATCGTATTCCTCACACAAACGCTTTAATCCATTCGCTGCGGCACGTTGATAGTTAAATACCACCGTATCCCCAAACTCAACTCCAGGCTGCACCACCAATGCGATAACCCGCTGCCAGGCTTCATCCAATCCCAATTTTAAGAATTCTTCACGGGTTACTTCCCAGGTTTCGCGGGTTTCATCCACGCTGGATACCTTTAGAGCATCCTGTGCGATAATTTCGCCGCCGGGAATGGGTACTTCCGTGCCAATGACGTAATGTAGTGGAACCGAATTCGAACCACTTGAACCATAGGTTTCCTCGGCTACTTGGCACAACTGCGCTTCGCGCGAGGCGATCAGGTGGATATCCTGTCTGTGATCGCGCGGATCATCCCCCAGCAGCATGCTGGCATCTAGGTGAATTTTGCTGTAACCGGCGCGCACATACTCACTTACAAGCTCAACCGATTTCTGCATTGCCGTTCCAGCTGGTTCATCCTGCCATACGCTTGGCCCCAGATGGTCGCCTCCCAATATCAACCTTGAGGAAGGGAATCCCGCTTCAGAAGCGACAGATTGCACAAAATTCACAAAATCCCTTGGGTGCATGCCCATGTATCCGCCGAATTGGTTGACCTGGTTGCATGTGGATTCAATGAGAAGCACAAAACCATCCGCCAGAGCTTGCTGCATGGCTGCCCGCAGCACCAGCGGATGGGCTGAACATACCGAATAGATACCTCGCGCCTCCCCCCGTTTTTGTGCTTGCACGATTTTGGTTAATGCATCAGAGTCAGGCTTGTCCATTTCTTTGCTTTCACCTCGCTGCACAATTGTATCTGATTCCAATAGAATATCCTGCGCACATGTTACAATCCCTTGTACAATTTATCTGAAAGAAGACGATGTTCATTCTGCTCTCAAAAGTATTGCCCTTGTTCATCTATCCGCTGGGTTTGGCTGGCATCCTTTTGCTGACCGCGTTGCTTTTTTCGCACAGCCGCAAGACGAGTTCAATCCTGGTTCTTATCGCTCTTCTCATCCTGTGGTTGAGCGGCACCAGCGGTTTTTCTAATCTGCTTGCGCGCTCCCTGGAATTGAAATATTTGCCCCCCAAGGAGATTCCCTCAGCTGAAGTAATGGTCGTGCTGGGTGGTGGCACGGAATCCGCAGTAGCGCCTCGCAGTAGCGTGGAGGTCAATGGAGCCGGTGATCGCGTGCTGTACGCGGCGCAGCTTTATCGGCAGGGAAAAGCTCCTCACATCCTGCTGAGCGGTGGAGAAATTGAATGGCTGGGCAGCGGCAGCGCCTCCCCGGCCGAGGACATGGCTGTCATTCTGACCGACATCGGGATTCCGCAGGATGCCTTGTGGTTGGAAAAAGAATCCAAGAACACCTATGAAAATGCCGTATTCGCCAAAGAATTCCTGTCGGAGAAAGGCATTGAACGCATTTTGCTGATCACCTCCGCCATGCATATGCCGCGCGCTGTGGCGTTATTTGAAAAACAGGATTTCGAGGTCATCCCCCTGCCCGTTGATTACAGTGTTACGGAAAACGAAACAGCGCTGAGAGACACAGACAATTTTCTCGCCAAATTAATAGATATCTTGCCCAATGCCAGCAACCTGAGCCTCACTACCAATGCCATGAAGGAATACCTGGGTTATTTTATCTACCAGCTGCGTGGTTGGCTGTAAAGTACGGCAATGCCATTGGATGCCGATACCCGTCAAGCAGCTCAAATTCTATGGAATTACCTCAAGCTGAATCAGCCTTTAAAACACTGCGACTTCGCCATTGCCATGGGCAGCCACGATGTGAGAGTAGCGGAACATGCTGCCCGTCTTGTGCTGCAGGGCTGGGCACCCTGGCTGGTCTGTTCGGGCGGCTTCGGCCGTTTAACCCGCGAAGTATGGCGCCTGCCGGAAGCCCAGCGCTTTGCTCAAGTTGCTGAAAAAGTTGGGCTGCCGCGCGAAAAAATTCTGCTGGAAGATCAAGCCGCCAACACTGGCGAGAATATCCTTTTTTCCAAGCGCTTGATTGCATCCGCTGGTATTTCAGCGCAA
>CAYVJI010000066.1:6565-8959 GCA_964451805.1 uncultured Pelolinea sp.
TGGCTTTCTCAATCAATGCATGTGTATAATGAAAATACCTATATAAAAAATGGAGTGTTATGTTTGATAATTCAAAACAAATAGGAAATCGGCGCTTGGCGGTGTTGATTGATGGCGATAACGCGCAGCCATCCTTGATTGAAAAGATTCTTTCAGAAGCCAGCAAGTATGGCACCATTACCGTCCGGCGCAATTACGGCGATTGGACCACATCCAATATGGGCGGTTGGAAAGATACGCTGCAGACCTATGCCATCCAGCCCATTCAGCAATTCCGCTACACCATCGGCAAGAATGCCACCGACAGCGCCATGATCATCGATGCCATGGATCTGCTCTACAGCGGGACGGTGGATGCCTTCTGCCTGGTCTCAAGTGATAGCGATTACACCCGTTTAGCCACGCGTATTCGTGAAAAAGGCTTTTTTGTTATGGGGATTGGGCAGAAAAAGACCCCGCGCGCTTTTGTGAATGCCTGCGATGTGTTTGTCTATACCGAAAACTTGATGCCCAGAAAAGTTGAGAAGAAACGCGCCGCCCGCAAGAAAGACACCGCTTCAACGAAGGAGCAGGAAATACAAACTCCAGACCCGACCAAGCTGCTCAAGCAGGCTTTTGATAATGCCGTGCAGGAGGACGGCTGGGCTTTCTTGGGTACACTGGGGCACCACTTGCGCCAGCTGGATCCGGGTTTTGATGCACGCACCTATGGATTCAATCAACTCTCTTCTTTGATCAGAGGCTACCCCAAGATGTTCGAAATCCGCGAAGTGAAGGGAGAAGACGGCAATTCATCCGTGTATGTAAAAGTAAAAGAGAAATAATCCAACAGAAAGGATTAAGATGGGCAGCATACTGGATACGATCTATAAACGTCGCAGCATCCGCATCTTTGAACACAAACAGGTGGATAAACGCGTCCTTGTGGATCTACTGAAAGCCGCCATGGCGGCTCCTTCCGCCAGCAACGCACGTCCTTGGGAATTCGTAGTGGTGACTGACACATCCCTATTGAACGAATTGCAAACCAGACTGAAGTATGGGAAATACAACGCGCCGGCAGCCATTGTGGTCTGCGCCAATCTTTCGATCGCCAAGAATGAATCTGCCTTTCGTTTTTGGGTGCAGGATTGCAGCGCAGCTACTGAAAACTTGCTGATCGCCGCGGCTGGCATGGGATTGGGGACGGTATGGATTGGCGCCTATCCTAAGGACGATGTTCTGCAGACCTTGCGCGAGTTGCTCAAAATCCCTGAAGAAGTTTATCCGCTCAGCTTGGTTTATGTGGGGTATCCAGCCGAAGAAAAAGAAGCCCGCACCCAGTATGAAGAATCGCGCGTGCACTGGCAGCGATATCCCATAAATTGATTTGCGCCAAGCGATTTGTTATACTTGAAGCAAATCTGGATAAAAAGAATCCCAATCATATAATTCTTGGAGGCAAAAATGGAAGATTTTCTGAAGTTCCGTAAAATGATCACCCCGGTTATTATTCAAGTCTTGTTCTGGGTCGGTGTGGCTGTCACGGTCATCGGTGGCTTGATTACGATGGGTTCCAGTTTTGGCAGTTACGGCGGCGGCATTGGCACATTTTTAATGGGTCTGCTGACCCTCGTTCTTGGGCCTGTGGTTGTGCGCATCTATTGCGAGTTATTGATCCTTTTCTTCCGCATGAATGAGTCATTGACCGAGATCAAAGAAGGTTTGGCGAAAAAATAGCTTTACTGACTGATTTTTCTTTAAATGCTTATCCTTTCTATATAGGGTTGCCTGCGCTGCAAAACGCCGCCGGCAGATTGAATTTTAATCAGCAAGAAATATAATGGCATTCATACCCGAAGATATTTATAGACTATTGGTTGCATTGTTGCTGGGCGGCATCATTGGCGCGGAGCGGGAACGCCATAAGAAAGCCGTTGGGCTGCGTACGCTGATCCTGATCTCGGTCGGTTCGGCGCTGTTCACCATACTTTCGGTGCGTATTGGAGGAGCGGGCGACCATGAACCCAGCCGCATTGCCGCCAATATTGTCAGCGGCATCGGCTTTCTGGGGGCGGGCGTGATCCTGGAAGAACGCGGACGCGTGGTAGGCTTAACCACTGCGGCGACCATCTGGGTGGCAGCAGCGCTGGGCATGGCAGCCGGCGCCGGCGAATACCTGCTGGCGGGCTTGGCTGCCTTCCTGGTCATGGTCGTGCTGCTGCTCTTCACCCGCCTGGAAGATTTTCTGGAAATCTCCAGCGAGGAACGCACCTATCAGATCACCGCCAAGATCGGTTGGGAAAAATTCAAAGAGCTGCGCAATTTGTTCAAGGATCACGATCTGGTGATCAACAGTTATAAACAGGAGAAGCGCGGTCAGGATATGGTCTGCACCTTTGAGGTGCTGGGGTC
>CAYVJI010000067.1:0-8760 GCA_964451805.1 uncultured Pelolinea sp.
CTTACCTCTTGATAACCTGTGTCAATACAGTCGCGCTGATTTGGCTGGGAGGCTGGATCTTTGGTGTGCAGGTTGTTGGCAGCTTTCTTCAATTGGTCGGTTTGAGTTTGATATTCAGCATTGGTTCACTGGGGATGGGAGTGCTGATCTCAAATCTATCGCAAACACAGATGCAGGCTATCTATCTGGCTGTTTTCACTGTGCTGATCCCGGCTATCATTCTTTCAGGCTTGTTGATACCGCGCGATGGTATGCCGGCTTTCACATTTTGGTTCAGCGAACTTATGCCGGTTACCCATTTTCTTGAGATCACCAGAGGAATTATGCTGAAAGGGGTGAGCGCTGCTTATTTGTGGGATTCCATTTGGCCGATGATTGTTCTAAGTATTGTCTACTTCATTGCCAGTGTTCTGACTTTCAAGAAAAAAATCTAATTCGACAAATTAAATTTGAGGAGAAAAAAAATGAAAAGGAAATGGCTCTTTAAAATATGCATGATCGCGTCATTTACCCTGTTGACGGCATGCCATGCATGGAATAACAAAGGAAATGATGCTCTGTCTGCCTCTGGGACGATTACCGCCACCAGTGTCAAGATCGCCTCTGAGGTTGGCGGAAAAGTGGCTGAGATTGCGGTAAAGGAAGGCAATCGGGTGACGGCAGGTGACCTTCTCTTTCGGTTAGATGACGAACTGCTGAATTCTCAGTATGCGCAGGCGCAAGCGGCAGTGGAAGTAGCGAAAGCCGCTTTGAATGCTGCCAATGACCAACTGTCTTCTGCGGAGATCCAATATGCGATGACTTCTCAGACTTCCAACACTGCAATGGAGGAATACCGCCGAGCGGCATGGGATAAGGCGCCTATGATTGAATTTGATCTGCCTGTATGGTATTTTAGCCAGGCTGAAGAGGTTGAGGCAGCGCAGACTGCGCTGGAAAATGTGAATTCGAAAATGGAAACAAAGTTAACGGATCTTGAAAAAGTCTTGACCAATACTGCCAATGCGGATTTTTTCCAACTTGAACAGCAGCTCTCTCAAGCGCAATTCGAGCTCTTGATCGCGGATGCCGCCTTGGATATTAGCAAAGATGCGGCTGAGAATAAAGAATTGAAGAAAAATGCTGAAGATGTGTATGACCTGGCAGAATCCAACTTAGAAAAATTGCAGAAAGAATATGACCAAGCTTTGACATCCACTGCTGCGGAAGATGTGTTAAAAGCCCGCGCTGAAGTTGCGGTAGCGCAGACTCAAGTAGAAGCTGCGAAAAAACTCTTGAATGAAGTTCAAGTCGGAGATGATTCTTTAGTGGTTCAAGCCGCAGAGGCTGCAATGCAGCAGGCGCAAAGCCAAAGACTGCAGGCTGAAGCCAATTTAGCCCAAGCCGAAGCCAGCCTTGGAATTCTGGAAGTGCAGCTGAAAAAGTGCGCAGTTTACGCTCCCATTGATGGCCAGATTTTTTTGCAGAATATGGAGGTTGGCGAATTGGTCAGCGCCGGCAGCATTGTGATGAAATTGGGCAACCTCGACGAAGTAAAATTAACCGTGTATGTCCCAGAGGATAAGGTTGGTTTGGTTTCATTGGGGCAGGATGTCAACGTTGCTGTGGACAGTTTTCCAGAAAAGATATACCCAGGCAAGGTGACGTATATTGCTGATGAAGCGGAATTTACGCCCAGCAATGTTCAGACAGTGGAAGGGCGCAAATCGACTGTTTTCGCGATCGAGATCACGCTCGAAAACAAGGACCATGAACTGAAACCAGGTATGCCGGCTGATGTGAAGTTCATTTTATGATGAAATAAAAATACTCCACGTGGTTTAGCAACAAGAATGCGCGCTTGTGTGAGTGCGCATTCTTGTTTGACCTTTAAATGCTAGAAATATATACTGTTCTTACAGAATTATTTATGGAGGAAAAAATGAGCGTTGCTAGAGTAACAGAAATCAAATCGTCTTCTACTAAGGGCTTTGAGGATGCCATACAAGCTGGTTTGGAGCGGACAGCCAAAACGATTGAGAATCTCAAATCTGCTTGGATCGCTGAGCAAGAGGTCATCGTCGATGAGAATGGCAAGATCACTGAATATCGGGTATTGATGAAAGTCACCTTTGTGGTCAAGGATTAATACTAAAATACTTATCCGCTTTATACTTCTTTTTTGCGAAGAATGGCATGCCCAATGATGACTTAATTTTCATTGGACCAGGCACCTTTATCGAACTTTCGATTTTTCTTCAATGATCTAAAAAAAACAAGAGGAGCGGTAATTTCCACTCCTCTGATTTTCGATGCAATCTACAAGAATTTTTCTGTGGTTTAATCGTTTTTGATCTGTTCGATCAAAGCCAGCTTACCTTCGATTTTTGCTTTCAATCCTTCTATCTCAGCGACCAATCCTTCTAAGGCCGGGTCAAGCGAGGTTCCGCCGGCTATCAATTCAAGTGCCTTATCGCCAATAGCAATTTTCTTCAATTTGATTTCATCCTCGATCTTTGAAATTTCTTGCTTGATCTCGAAAGTCTTTACGGTATCGCTGGCTTTTTCACTGACTTCTTTAATTCCCTTTTCAGCTCCTTCAATCCCTTTCTTGATTCCCTTTTCCGCTTCTTCCATCCCCTTTTTGATTCCCTTTGAAATATCATCCAGAATAGGCATTTTGATCTCCTTATGTGATTAAACTGATCTGCAATAATTGTACATGCTATTAATCATTCAGAACATTAGATTTTTCTAATAGAAATGTCTTTACAGACACACGAAATGATTCGATACACCATCATCAATACTTAAAAATTTTCTGCACTGGTTGAATAAGATCTTCTTGAAGCTTACTTCAAAGATGAAATGAGTGATTTAAGCCAGTTACGAACAGCTTGAGGGTTTTTAAGCCTGAAATCTTCTTTTCCTTTACTCAATAAATCCATACCAACTCTTACGGCGATTCCATCCTTTGCTTGCACGACACTAAAAGCTTTCTCATCTTTATCATCATCCCCGAAGTATATGATTGAGTTATTTGGATGTGAATTTTTTCTAAGGAGGAATTCTACACATTTTCCTTTGTCAGCTGCCAATGGACATATTTCTAAAAATTTTGTACCGGGCAGTACTTGAAAAATCTTTTTGTTCAATTGATCTTCAGCGCCCATTCTTGCGGCTGTCAATACTTGTTCCGCATCCAGATCGTTGGCGTCTTGAGCGTGAATAGCCAGTGACCAACCTTTATCTTCGAGGTAAAAGCCATTCAAATCGCGAAGCAAGTTTTTCCATTTTGATTTTATTGTCTCAAGAGTTGGACGATAATTATTGAATGATTTTCGATGAATAATGCTCCCATCAGGCATTCTTATTTCAATCCCATATGTCCCAGCAAGAATAATCCCTGGAATCGGAATCAGTTTCATCAGATTATCGAGCTTTCTTCCGCTGATTATTCCCAAAGAAATTTGCTCATGAAGTTTTAGGGTTGTTAAGATTTCAATGATTTCTTTATCCGGCTGGATAATATCTGGATTGGGAGAAAAATCAGCCAATGTTCCATCATAATCAAGAAATAAAAGCAGGGGAAAGTGGATGCGCTGCGAGAGTTCGTTTATATTAAATGGCATTCAATTCTTCTAATTTCTGGTTTTCAGCAAAGGTTCGATTTGGTTGCGGAAAATATTTGTCCAAGTGAATTCTCGTCTTGTTTTTTGACGAAATTGAAAAATTCTATCATGGGCAGCCCAATTCAGGATTTCGCGCGCTGTTTCTTTTGAGCCCTTAGAGGGATCGATAAGATGAATAGCACCTACACCAATTTCTGTTGCTGCTGGAATACTGGTGGTAAAAATCGGTTTACCTAGAAAGCCTGCTTCAACCACCGGCATTCCGAATCCTTCGTGATGGCTTGGCATTAGGACTAAATCACAAATCCTGTACATGTCTGACACAGTTTTCATGTCTAAAAAGTAAATTTGCTCGGGTTGTGATCCTCTCTCGCATAAAAAATGGAAATACTTTTCCATCTGCAATTCCGCCCTTAGTTTTTTCAACTGTCTAAAATACTCAGAATTCTGCGGATCGTGTGGATCGGGTGGTCCTGTAAGAATTGTCCTGATTTCTATTCCTTCTCTTTGAATCTCTGATGTAACTTGCATGCCAAATTCAATATTCTTTGCCTGGGTGATTCTGATGGGCATCAAAATGATCAAATCAGCATTCTCCAAATCTGTTGCGTCAATCAAATCATCTGATTCATCATGAATCCCGAGCAGAGTTTTTGAATCCACGCCATTATAAACAACCTTGATTTTTTTTCGAGAAATTCCCAGGATTCCTGCCAAAATCTCTTGACGTTTTCTAGAAACCACCACATATTGAATGCCTGATCGATAGGTACGCAATAGATCCCAGGGATTTCCATCATGCAGTTTTCCTCGTGCTCGTGAACTCGACCAGGAAAAATCATGACACCATGCAATCAAATTGTTAATTTTTCCTTCATCGAAGAGTTGAAGAATTGCATCTGTCAGTAGAAGGTTAAAATGCTTGCTGAGAATGTTGTGAACGAAAAGGTTTTCGCATTTTTGAACAATAGGAAGAAGTGCTTGTTTGATTTGGGAGCAAACCGCGTGATAATCATCGGGTATAAATCCCTCTTCAAGAGCTTGTTGAATCTTTGTCACTCTGGTATGGTCGGAAGAAAGAAGGGGAAGATGAAAAAATTCTGTTCCTTTTGGTAAAGCTGAGGCATCGCCGCTGCCGGCAACAATGGCCAGTTGATATTTTTCCCTTAAAAATACATCGGCGTGCGCATATAGAACTGACTCCACACCACCTACAACAGGAGGAGCGGAATAGTGCATCAGTACTGTTTTTGAGGCGTCTGATTTCATAAGATTAGATCCACCACTGTATTGAGCTGGTTGGTTAACCAATCGGAAATATCATCATTTTCAATCAACCACTTTAAAGTTTTTGAGCGCGACCTTTTTTCTTTTCTTGCCATACTGAGACCTTGATGAATTGCTTCTGCGGTTGCATATGTATCGCAGGGAGAGATGACAATGGCTCCTGGTTCTAGTTGTTGGCTGGCGCCTGCACTTTCAGATAGAATGAGTACACCATCCTTCTGGTTTAGTATCGGGCCTTCTTTTGCTACCAGATTCATACCATCAGCTATGGCATTTACCAGCAGGACATCATAAAGTTGCATGGCGGCGATTGCTCGCTGGTAATCCTCGCCTACCAGAATTCGAATTGGTTCCCAATTGCTCGATCCGAAATCAGCATTGATTTGCCCGCTGATTGCCATGATTTTGTCAAGATAATCTTTGTATTCCTCAATTCCACGCCGTGAAGGAACCAATAAAGCTAGGAAAATAACCCCTTCTTGATACTCTGGATGCAGGTTGAGCAATTCTTCATATGCTTTAAATCCGCGAATAATATTTTTACTGGGATCTATTCTATCTACTCGCACGATGAGTTTCCTCCCGGCGCATATTTCTTTAATTACCTCACGATGATCATCGACTTCCTTAGAAAGGCTAATTTCTTTGATTTGATGCACATCAATTGAAATCGGAAAATCCCGGATATGTGTTGCATGGTTTTTGTACCAGATGCGACCACGTTGATATTTAACATGAGCTCTGAGCAATTGCGATTCTACCGTGCGGAGGAAATTTAGACCATCTTCTTTCGTTTGGAATCCCAATAAATCCACTGCGCATAAACTATCAATGATCCCCTGTCGCATGGTAGGTGGAAGAATACGCCAGTACTCAGGTCCAGGCCATGGAATATGAATGAAGTGCAAAATGATGGGTTGGTTTTTTCTTGGTAGCAAATCCCGAATGTATCTAGCTGTTAAATATAGGTGATAATCTTGAAGCATTACAATTACTTTGCCTGCGGTGTTTTTTACTACACGAATGATTTCCTCTGCAAACAAATAGTTGACGGACTTGTATCCATAGTTCCATGCTTTCCAGGTTTCATAATCGATAATTGGTTCACTGGGGACATTCCACATTGAATGTTGTAAAAACCAAAGTAAAGGATTTGAGATAACGTTATAGTACCTTTCGTATGTTTGAGGATCGGGCTGCAGATATTTAAGATGAATCTGTTTATGATCCCCGGTAAGATATATATCACCCTCTGAAAAATCTATATCTTCCTCACTTTGTGCGCACGCGATCCAAGATGTAGGAATATATTGAACGATTCCTGACAAACCTGTAATAAGCCCCCCGCTTCCTTTCTGCTGAATAATTTGCCCTTGTGAATTCTTTACATGGGTTATTGGACCGCGATTGGACGCAATGATGATACGCCAATCTTTTAATGATGTGAGTTTTAAATTAGAAGATTTATTCCGGTTTGGTTCTTTTGCAAAATTTTCAATTTGTTCATACATTAGATTCCTTTTTTTGGTTAATTTTGTCTATCTCGATACACCTGTATAGCCAAGTCGATAAAAACGGCAGCGGTCCAGCCGAAAATTTCAGCAGCGTTCTGACCGGCTTTGCCATTCTTTGCATTATAGAATTCATAAATACCCTTTTGTGACATGATCATATTTAAGGTTCTTTCCCGCAACTCGCAGGCGATTTGTGTCTTTCCGATCTGTTGTAGCGCTTCAATGAAAAAGTAATTGATATTAGCCCAAACAGGACCGCGCCACATGATTTTTGGATCGAAATGCGGGTCGTTTCGGGCAACCGTGGGGATAGGGTAGGCACCCCAAAACTCTCGTTCGTCGGTGAGGTGTGAAATCAATCTATCCTGGATGTCTGAGGGCAATTGCCCTGTCCAAAGCGGATACAGGTTGAAAGGTGTGACGACAGGGATGGGTTGACCATTGCGATACGCACGAAAGACCCCGCTTTCTTCATCCCAGAAATTCTGGATCATGCGTTTGACTAAAGCTGCTGACCGCCTGCGCCACATTTCTGATTCGGAATGCATCCCGAGTATCTCCGCAATGATTGCCAAAGAACCCATCTGGACGCATAGGTACGTGTTGATATCTGGAGATTCAACAGGCATACCGTAATCCCAAAGAGGATTGTCGTCTAATCCAGAAGAGTAAGGATGGTTATATTGCACCAATCCATCCACGTTATCATCATTCATGTTGAACCACCAGGCATTCCAGCGTACCAATGGGATATAGATTTCGCGTAGAAAATCCACATCCGGATCCATTTCATGCAACTTAATAGCAGCCCATGCTAAAATGGGCGGCTTGGTGACTTCTGCCTGAAAAGGGTGGTCAATTTCAGAAATGACGCCTTCGTCATGAATTGCATCCGGCAGCATGCCATCCTGTAGCTGCCCAGCCAGCATTGCGCGGATTTGGTTGCGCGCCAGTATGGGATCCACATGCCTGAAAGCCAAGGCGTGCATAGCGCTATCCCATAGCCACAATCCTATATAACTTGTTTTTGAAGGAGTCATGGCTTCATAAGCAATATTGCCGCGCGGGCTGATGAGGTTATTGGCCATAATCCACCAGGCATAGGCGTAGGTTCGATGAAAGACTGCATCTACAGGAGGAGCTTTTTCAAACCAGGCTTTCCAGCGTGATTCTGCAAAAGCAGCAGATTGCGAGAAAGGCAGAGTTTCTTCGCAGAGATGTTTTTCATCCACGCTCAGTGTGATAGTATGATCTTTCCCAGCCTGCACAACAAAATCCACGGAATACCCACCTCGTTGGGGTTTGATTTTATTTGTCAGTGCTTCTGAATTGCTCTGGTAAGAAAGATTGCGGATGGCTTTAAAAAACCCACCCTGATCTTGCATCCGCCAGGATTGCGGGCTGACGTGAAAATGAATCCCTGCTGTTTGATTTTGTGGAAGCCCGATTGAAATGGTGCGTTCATCCTGGAAAACCAATTTGAATTCTCCAAGGATTGTTTGAAGAATAAGCATATGAGGATAACTGGTGATTTCCCAATCTAAAGCTTGCCCAGATGCATCTATTAGGCATAGATCTTTAATGAATGGCGGACGGCTCAAGTAAGCTTCCGTGTGCGCATCCAGAAACGCCAGTCTCTCCGCCAACTTGACATAGAGTTGGCTTTTACCAGTTTCGCGAAAAACAAGGATGCGCGATCCACGGTCACTGAAAGGCACCTTTTCGAGATCGATATGGTTTTTCAGCAGATGGATATAGTCAGGATGCTGTTTTTGCTTTATTTTTTGTGTCATTCTTTTTAATCTCTATAAATATTGTAATTCATTGGAGAATTTACTCTCCTAAAATGATCCCTTAATCGGTTGTTTCGGAATAAAATAAATTTATACTCACTTGGGATTAAATCATGTGTGGACGTTTCACCATCATCTCTGACCCGCTTGCCTACCAGATGGAGTTTGATATCCGGCTAGACGAGGATACTGGCAAAGATTGGAAACCGCGTTATAACGTTTCGCCTGCCCAGGCGGTGCCGGTGGTCAGCCGTCTGCAAGAGCGCCAGCTGGATTGGATGCAGTGGGGGATCATCCCAGTCTGGGCGAAGGATAAAAGAGAAACAAATCGGTTGATTAACGTGCGTTCTGAGACGATTATGGAGAAGGTGACCTTCAGACGCTTGATGCAAGCCGGTCAGCGCTGCATTCTGCTGGCGGAAGGATTTTATGAATGGCAGCCGGCGCAGCAAAAAGGAGCTGCGAAGACACCCTTTTATTTTCAATTGAATAGCGGGAAACCCTTCGCATTCGCCGGCTTGTGGGATGACAGCCAAACGCCAGACGGGCAATCCA
>CAYVJI010000068.1:0-8672 GCA_964451805.1 uncultured Pelolinea sp.
AGGTTATCTTCCTCAGGTAACAGCATACATTTCAGAAAAAACCCTCTGGGAAGAATGCCTTTCAGTATTTGAAGATCTCATTGAATTGCAGAACACCCTGCGCAATCTTGAAGCTGAAATGGGCGCCAAACATGGAGAGCAAGGATTCATTGAAAAATACATACATTTAAGAGAACATTTTGAATTATTCGGGGGATACTCATTTGAAAATGATATCAAACAAACCCTGGTTGGTTTGGGTTTTCACGAGAATGAATTTTACAAACCCCTGAAAATCCTTTCAGGCGGGCAGCGTACTCGCGCACATCTATCTCATTTGTTGCTTTCAACCCCGGATGTATTATTGCTTGATGAACCTACCAACCATTTAGATATTCAGGCAATGGAATGGCTGGAGAATTACCTAAAAAAATGGAAGGGAGCGGTTGTGCTGGTTTCACATGATCGCTTCTTTCTGGACCATACGGTATCGGTAATATGGGAAATGACACCAGCTTTTGAAATCTATCATGGCAATTACAGTGCCTATCTGGTGCAGCGCGAGGAACGTTACCAACGTCAACTAAAAGAGTATCAAAGTCAAACGGAATTTATCGCAGAGCAAGAGGATTTTATTCGCCGCAATATTGCCGGGCAAAATACACGCCAGGCACAAGGGAGACGTAAAAGATTGGAAAGACTGCTGCGCGAAGCTAAGCTGGCATCGCCCAAAAAAAGTCGGCGGATCCGCATTGACTTCGGAAATGTTCAACGGTCGGGAGATTTAGTCATTCGCACAAAAAACTTGCAGGTTGGCTATCAAGATGATCAGAAGATATTGGTTGAGGTGCCAGATTTGGAGCTTCGACGGGGCGAATGTGTTGCAATCATGGGACCAAACGGTGCAGGAAAAACGACCTTTTTGAAGACTTTGCTTGGAAAGATTCCATCTCTGCATGGCGATGTGGAAATAGGTAGCAATGTAAAAGTGGGGTATTTTGCCCAAGCCCACGAGGATTTACATAGTTCTTGGACCTTAATCCAGGAAATTCAGCATACAGCACCGCATTTGCGAGAAGAGGAAATCCGTAATTATTTAGCCACATTTTTGTTTAGCGATGATGATGTTTTTAAAGAAGTAAAAATGCTTTCGGGAGGTGAAAGAGGTCGATTGGCTGTTGCTTGCCTGAGCTTGCAAGGAGCCAACCTGCTATTGTTAGATGAACCAACCAATCACCTTGATCTACCTTCTCAGGAAATCCTGCAGAACGTTTTGTCCGAATTCGAGGGTACCGCGTTGTTGGTGTCGCATGATCGATTTCTGGCAGATGCAGTAGCCACTCAAATTTGGCTGATTGATCCACAACATGCACAACTGTTTGTGTTCAAGGGAAATTACAGTCAAATGCAAGAAAGTCTCATAAGAAAAGATACTCAAGAGGGAAAACAAAAGGACAAGGGCAAAAAGTCACAATTAACTTCGAAAAAAATGAAAAAGAAGAGTACGATTAATCCAAAATTGCTGCGAGATTTAGAAGAACAGATCAGTATATTAGAGGAAAAATTGGAGACTATTTCAAAAAAACTAGAACGCCCTCTAGAAATTAATGAAAGCGTGGCTGAATTGGGCGAACAATATGTGCAGGTTCAAGCAATCCTGGATCAACGATGGAAAGAATGGCATAACCTATTTTCCGACTGAAACATTTTCAGGAGCAAATTAAAGTGAAAAAATTCAAAGTCGCGGTTCTGGCAAATTTAAAGATCAATGCCCCCCATTGGGAAGGTATGCCCGAGGATCAATGGGATGATCTGGATTCGGAAAAAACAGTTAATGCTCTTCTAGAAGCAATTCGTCATGCTGGGCATACTTGCGAATTTTTGGAGGGTGATCGCACCTTGCTTACTACAATCCCGAAATTTAAACCGGATCTCTGTTTCAACATCTGCGAAGGCCATTTTGGCGATTCAAGGGAAGCGCAAGTGCCCGCAATATTGGAAATGCTGCGCATTCCATATACCGGTTCTAGGTTATTCACTTTGGCATTGGCGTTGGACAAACCCATGACCAAACGTATCTTGTGGTGGCACGAACTTCCCACACCAGCTTTCCAGGAATTTGACCGGGCTGATGAACCCTTAAATGATGATCTACGCTTTCCATTATTTGTAAAACCCAGCCGGGAGGGCACCAGTATGGGTGTGAGTGCAAAATCAATCGTGCATTCTGAGGAAGAACTGCGAGAACAGGTATCTTTTATCATTCAAAAATACAAACAGCCTGCGCTGGTGGAAACCTACATTGACGGGCGCGAAGTCACCGTGGGCATGGTGGGCAACCTGGTCGGTCCGGTTGCCCGACGGCTGCCCTTCAACCGCAATGCTCCCCGAGTACAGGCTGGATTGTATTTCCTGCCACCCATGGAAGTTGACCTCAAACCCTATGAGACAACCGATACGGTGTACAGCAATCGCCTAAAAGTAGCTTTAGCGGAAGAACTAGATTACCTCTGTCCAGCTCCGATCGATGATGATCTGGTGGATGAACTCAATTGGCTGGCAGCTGCAGTTTTCCGCGTGATGGGAGCTTATGATGTAGCTCGTGTGGATTTCCGTTTGGATGCCCATGAAAACTGGAAGCCATATATTTTGGAAATCAATCCGCTGCCCGGTTTATCACCGGATATTTCTGATCTGGTTATTGAAGCCCGTGCAGATGGAATTGACCATATCGAGCTGGTGAACATGATCCTTGAATCAGCCCTGAAACGTTATGGGATGATCTGATCTCATTAATTCAATCTAATCAAGTACCCCAATCGCGCAGATAGAGAAAATCGTAGCCAATCGTGCGATTGCTCAATTTGGCAATTGGCGGCATTACGCGTTTGTAATGATAGCGCTGGATGCGCTTCACCACCGTTTCCACAAATTTCGCGTCGAATCCTGCCTGCTGGCATTCCTGCGGGGTGTAGCGCTCATCAACCAAAAGATACAACAATTGATCCACATCGGCATAGGAAAAACCCAGCTCACCCTCATCCGTCTGCCCAGCCCACAGGTCAGCTGTGGGGGCTTTATCAATGATGACAGCAGGAACACCCATATCTTTGGCAAGCTGGCGCAATTGGGTTTTATATAGATCACCAATGGGATTGAAGGCGGATGCAGCATCACCAAATTGAGTTGAATATCCCAGCAAGATCTCAGTTTTATTGCTGGTGCCAACCACTAATCCTTTAAATGCAGAGGATTGATCGTATAGAACGATCATACGGCAGCGCGCCATGATGTTGCCCTGGCGCAAGCGGGGCATTTCTGGAAATTGGCTGATCAAACCATCTGCCATCTCTGTAATCGGAATTGTGATGGATTGCACACCAGTATCTTCAATGACCATTTGAGCATGGTCAAGCGAGTCCTGTGAAGAAGTCTTATAGGGCAGCCGCAACGCTAACACATTATCGCCTCCCAAAGCTTCTGCCGTTAAATAACACACAATGGCAGAATCCAACCCACCTGAAACACCGACCACCGCTTTTTGAAAACCGGACCGTGTTGTTTCACTGCGGATAAAGTCTTGCATGATGGTGCGGGCAAGTTGCGTATTGATTTCCAAACCATCCATAAAAACCTCCATCATCTGCCAGAGGCGCTGCCAGACTGGCTGAGGATGCGCCCCAGTTCACGCTGCACCAGAGCTGTGCGTTCATCGCGCAGCAGTGGAAGGCGTGCGCGTGTTCGATGAAGCTGGTTGAGGTCCAGCTCGCAAAAAGTCAACGATTCTTCCTCATATGGCGCTTTGACAAGCAGTTCCCCATTGGGATCGAAAACAGTTGACCCGCCCCAGAAATGCAGACCATCTTCAAAACCGACGCGGTTGCAATGAACCACAAAAGATGTAAAGATGCTGGCATAGGCGCGGTTGATGCTTTCGACCCATTGGGCGGTACTTAAAAGAGGGGCTGAAGTCAAGCCCCGACCGGGTGAAGCTGAGGTGAATAAAAAGAGATCGGCACCATCCAGCCAAAGCAAATATGGGGGTGAGACATGCCAGAAATCTTCACAGATCAAGATCCCTGCGCGGCCAAAGTGAGTGTTGAAAGCCGCTGTCGTATCCCCCCAGGCAAAAAAGCGCCCCTCATCAAAAAGTCCATAAGTAGGCAGATAGACTTTACGGTGAACATGCGACACGCTGCCTGCGCTCAGGTAAGCGCTGGAGATAAAGAAGCGATTGCGGACATCTTCTTCCACAAAACCAACTACAACATCAATGCTCTGACTGGCAAGCAGCAACTGCTTGAATACGGGATTTTCAGCTTGGGCACGCTGGGCAACAGCCGATGCCAGATCTTGCAGGATATACCCCGTTAAAGAGAGTTCTGGGAAGATGATCATTTGGGCGCCCTGCGCCGCAGCATGTTGGATCAAATCCAAATGCTTTTCAAGATTACTTTCAATCCCACCCAAGCGGGTGTTGATCTGTGCCAGCGCCAGCTTTATCTGCATGGATGCAATCCGCATAGAAAATTAGAAGTCAATAGTAAAAATCCCATTCTTGTAAAACAATTCACCATCAATGTTGATCTCCCCACCCTTCCTCAAATCACAGATCATATCCCAATGAATAGCAGAATCATTCTCGCTCTTTGATTCAGGATAGCCGTGACCCAGTGCCAGGTGGAAGCTGCCGCCGATCTTTTCATCGAACAAGATCTGCCCGGTGAAGCGGTCTATGCGCTCATTGGTTCCAATGGCAAATTCACCTAGAAAACGCGCGCCTGCATCGGTATCGAGCCTTTTATTGAGATAATCCTGATTTTTATCGGCGGTGGCTTTTACCGCTTTGCCATCCTTGAACTCTAGCCGTACATTGCTGACCTCAAAGCCTTCGTACAAGGTGGGGTAGGTAAAATGCACGAAGCCATCGGCGCTGTTTTCAATGGGCGAGGTGAAGATTTCTCCATCAGGTACGTTGACCTGACAGGCGCAATTGATGAAGGGACGCCCTGTGATGCTGAGCGTAAGGTCGGTTCCAGGGGCGGTTACATGCACCTGTTTTTTACCCCGCAACCATGAAATAGCTTTGGCTTGGCGTGCTTCAACCTTCTGCCAGTATCCGATCGGATCATCCATATCCGGCAGGCAGGCGGAAAAGACGAAATCCTCATAATCGCGCAGGCTCATATTGGCATCCTGAGCATAAGCGCTGGTGGGGAATAATCCCGCTACCCATTTCATCTCGCCCTTGGCTTCGCGCTCCAGAACGATCTTGAGGGCTTTGCCGTAGATGGCATACAGATCCGACACTTTCGCAGGGTCGAATTGAGAAAGCTCTTTGGTATTCATTTCTCCCAGGATACGCACACGCGCGTCATAGGCTTCAAACATTCGCTTAAATGGTTCATATACTGCTTCATACTGGTCCGGGTTCGCAAACCGCAGCGTGCTTTCGATCCAATCAGAAATGTAGGGAACCGCAAACGGATAAGCGCCAGCCTGCAGGCATTTGCCGAACACGGCCGAAAGCAAAGGTTCCGCCCCCAACTCGCCGTGAATGAGGACGCGCTGTTTGGGCTGTACCTTGATGCTGTAATTGACCAATAAATCGGCCAGCTTTTCGATGCGAGGGTCTCTCATGAATGCTCCAGCATTGGGATTTTCAAGTTACTGGTATTTTACTCCATGCGCTTTACATGGCTGGAATAAACTTGTGGTACAAATCAAAAGCAAGTTTTCACGGTAATATATTGGATAGTTTTTGCAAGTGACCTGCTTGTATCATCGGTCAAACGAATTCAATATGAAAGATAAACAAGACGAACCGAAATTCTATGAAATTGACATAACTGAACGCCTGAAGCGCTTGGCGACAGCGGCACATCTCAGCGAGGATGATCTGAAAGCCCTCAGCGGAGAGGAGGGGCTGAGCCTTTCGCAAGCAGATCACATGATCGAGAATGCGGTGGGCACCTTCGCCCTGCCGCTGGGAATCGCCCAGCATTTTCTGATCAATGGGCGCGAGGTGCTGATTCCGATGGCGATCGAAGAGCCATCGGTGGTGGCAGCTGCATCTTTCATGGCGCGGCTGGCGCGCGCCGGCGGGGGATTTGTGGCCTCCAGTTCGCAACCGGAGATGATCGGGCAGATGCAGATTCTGGATGCGCCAGATTTGGAGAAAGCCAAACAGCAGATTGAAGGCGAACGCGAGCATTTGATGGCAATAGCGAACCAGGTTGATCCGTTACTGGTAAAACTGGGGGGCGGTGCGCGAGATCTAACGGTACGCATGATCAGCGAGTCTCCAATCGGCCCCTTTTTGGTTGTGCATATCATCATGGATGTACGCGATGCAATGGGGGCGAATGCCGTCAACACGGCCATGGAGCGACTGGCGCCGCATGTGGAACGCATCAGCGGCGGGCGGGTGTTGCTGCGCATCCTTTCCAACTTGGCAGACCGCCGACTGGCGCAGGCAAACTGCAGGATTCCGCTGGACGCGCTGGCATTTGATGCGCTCAGCGGGGTTGAGGTGCGCGATCGTATCCTGCAGGCTTGGGCTTTTGCGGCTGCGGACCCCTACCGAGCGGCAACCCACAACAAAGGCATCATGAATGGGGTGGATGCGGTGGTCATTGCCAGTGGGAATGATTGGCGCGCGGTAGAGGCGGGAGCGCACGCCTATGCCGCCCGCAGCGGACGCTACACCAGCCTGAGCACATGGTCAAAAGGCGAAGATGGCAGCCTGACGGGTCAGCTGGAGATGCCGATGGCGGTGGGCATTGTGGGTGGCGCCACGCAAGCGCATCCGGGGGCGAAGGTAGCCTTGCATTTAATGGGTGTTAAAACAGCCGGAGAGCTGGCACAAGTGATCGTTTCGACAGGCTTGGCTCAAAACTTAGGCGCCCTGCGCGCTTTGGCGACCGAAGGCATACAGCGCGGACACATGGCGCTGCATGCGCGCCAGGTGGCGATCTCAGCCGGTGCGCCGGAAGATAAAGTGAGCGCGTTGGCAGAACAACTGATACAAGAAGGCAATATCCACATTCAGCGCGCCCTGGAAATCATCAAGCATTGGAGAGTCACATAATGGAAAACCAAACACCTTCTTTATTGCTGAAACCCCTGCGGGCGGTGGGGATTGTGGGATATGGGGCATATATTCCCCAGTACCGGCTGCCGGCTGGCGAGATCGCGCGCGTGTGGGGAGGGTCGGAGGACGGACTGCCAGTTAAAGAGAAATCCGTAGCCGGACTGGATGAAGATACGGTGACCATGTCCATAGAAGCTGCCCGCAACGCTCTGGCACGCGCAGGCATCGACGCGCAGCAACTGCGCGCGGTGTGGATCGGTTCGGAATCGCATCCGTATGCGGTCAAGCCCAGTTCAACCATTGTAGCGGAAGCCATAGGGGCAAGTCCGCATATCCAAGCGGCTGACCTGGAATTCGCCTGCAAAGCGGGCACCGAAGCCATGATCGCGGCAATGGGTTTGGTCGGTTCGGGAATGGGTGAGTATGCGTTGGCGGTTGGAGCGGATACCGCCCAGGGCAAGCCCAGCGATGCCCTGGAATACACCGCGGCAGCCGGGGCGGCGGCCTTTGTGATCGGTCCGGCTGAGCAAGCCCTGGCGGAAATTCTGAGCGCATATTCATTCGTGACGGACACGCCGGATTTCTGGCGCAGGGCATACCAGCATTACCCTGAGCACGGACAGCGCTTCACCGGCGAGCCGGCGTATTTCAAACACATCACCAATGCGGCCAAAACCTTAATGGAAGAAAGCGGCAGCAAACCAGCGGATTACACCTACGCGGTTTTCCACCAGCCGAATGCCAAGTTCCCCAAGCGGGCAGCCAAGCTGCTAGGTTTTAAAGATGAACAGATCAAGAACGGCCTGCTGGCGCCCGTGATCGGCAACACCTACGCGGGTGCATCACCGCTTGGATTGACAGCCATTCTAGATAACGCGAAACCCGGAGACCGCATTCTGATGGTTTCGTACGGATCAGGCGCGGGTTCGGACGCGCTGGACCTGCGCGTACAGGAGAGCATCCTGGAACGGCGGAAACTGGCGCACAGCACGGCGGAGTATATCGCCCGGCGGGTGGAGATTGACTACGCCACTTACGCCCGCATGCGCGGCAAGATCGCGATGCGCTGAGGTGAGCGGGATGGACGAAGTCTTTATCGCAGGCTGCGGCGCGACAGCCGTTGGAGAACACTGGGAATTATCGTTGGAGAATCTGGCGTACTGCGCCATGCTGCCGGCAATGCGCGATTCGGCTGGAGCGCAGCCGCAGGCAGTGTATATCGGCAACCTGCTGGCATCCGCCGTTTCGCAGCAAGCCAATCTGGGAGTCAAACTGGCGCATAACGCGGGATTAAGCGGGGTGGAAACCTTTACTGTGGAAGCCGGGGAGGCAAGCGGCGCAGCGGCATTGCGCATGGGCTACCTGGCGGTCAAATCGGGCTATGTGAAGGCCGCGCTGGTGGTGGGGGTGGAGAAGTTCAGCGATATGGTCGGCGCAAAGGTGGATGCCATCCTGGCGCAATCCACCGATTTCGATTTTGAGAGCATGCAAGGTTTGACGCCGCTGGGGTTGGCGGGCATACTCATGCGGCGCTATTTGGACGAATATCAAGCCGATCGCGAGGCTTTTGCGGCTCTGCCAATTTTGGCGCATGCCAATG
>CAYVJI010000069.1:0-1809 GCA_964451805.1 uncultured Pelolinea sp.
GCAAGCGCAAAGCCCTGCTGATCAGCAGCCTGATCTGGGGTGTGTGGCACTGGCCTGTGATCGCCATGGGGCACAATTATGGGCTGTCATACGCGGGCTTTCCCTGGCTGGGTTTGCTGGCAACCGTGTGGGTTATGCTTTCCTTCGGCATTTTTATCGGATGGCTGTCACAGCGAGCGGAGAACGTCTGGCCGGCTGTGATCGCGCACGGCGCTCTGAATGGAATTGCCGCGTTGGGTCTCCTCTTTGTGCTGGAACCATTCCCTGTACTGCTTGGTCCCACACCTGCCGGCATCCTGAGCTGCCTGCCATTCACGCTGGTTTCAGGCATGCTGCTGCTGCGAACCAAAGAGTAGCGTTATCTCTACGCAGCCGACCTATTCTTCAGTAAATAATCTAAGAACTGTGCCGGACCTTCCCGTTCATTGGAAGGCACCAGCACATCCGCGATAGCTTTGATGTGGGTTGAGGCATTGGCTACTGCAATGCCCATGCCCGCAATGGAGAGCATGCCGGCATCATTATTGCCGTCGCCAAAAGCCAAGACCTGCGCTGGCTCAACACCCAAATATGCGCACAATCTCAACAGCGCGTTTCCCTTGGAAACACCTTTGGCGGTCATATCCATGATAGCCGGCAGAGTCTGGCAGAACTCTATGGAATTTTCCAGATTTTTTCGCAGCTGCGCTTCCAGGTCAAAAAGATGCTGCCGCGATTGGCAATCCACGACCATGCACTTATGGGCTTGCGGCAGGCGAGCCCACACAGTCTGCCAATCACCCACCTCGCGCATGTCAAGCGATCCCAGACTTTGCAGCAAAGCCAAGTTTTCGGTCAGGGTTTTAATATAGACATCATCATTGAGATAAACTACCAAATCATGCTGGTTGCGCTCGCAAATGTCAATAATGAACTGCAGCGCCGGCCAAGGCAGAAGCGTTTTCTCGATGATCTCACCCTGCCTGGTTTTGATCAGCGCTCCGTTGGCAAGGATAATAGGATAGTCGATTTGCAATGCATCGGCAATAACCTGGGCAGCATCCCAGTTCTTTCCGGTAGCAAAGGTGACCATGATTTGCCGATCCCGGCATGCTTTTAGAACAGCTTTGGTCCGCTCTCCCAAATTGTGCTCTGAATTTAATATTGTGAAATCCAGGTCAAAGATGATCAACCGTATTCGATCTAAACAAATGGATGAATTCATAAAAAAATAACCTATCTCCTACAGACAGGCTATTTTACCCTCACAAATGGAATTCGCAAAGTTCAGCGCGCGACTGCCTCAACCAAGGTCACCTGGGACACCAAACGGGCGTCCTGACGCAGCACTTCCACTTCGATCACATCACCCGGCTGGAAAGCAAACAAGGCATTTAGAAACTGCGTGTTTTCATCCAGCGCTTCTTCTCCCATGCGCACGATAATATCACCCACCTGCAAACCAGCCCGAGCCGCCGGGGAGTTGGCACCCACTCGGGTAATATAGGCGCCCCATTCCACGGGCAGTTCATAGCGGCGGGCGATTGACGGATTAATCGGCTGTACCGTCACGCCTAAATACGGGCGAGCGAAATAACCTTGATCAATGATCTGCTGGCTGATCAGCAAAGCGATATTGGAAGGAATCGCAAACCCCAAGCCTTCCGCGCTGGCAGAGGTGCCGCTGCCGCGCACGACCGCCGTATTGATGCCCACCACTTCACCCGCCAGATTGACCAAGGGACCGCCCGAATTGCCGCTGTTAATGGCAGCGTCGGTCTGAATGAGGTTCTCCATCTCATATCCACTACCGGTATCCAGGGTGCGTCC
>CAYVJI010000069.1:1909-3705 GCA_964451805.1 uncultured Pelolinea sp.
ACCTGCTGATCGCCAGAATAGCCAAAAAACGTCATCTGCCCTGGGGTTTGCCCGATCACGGTGACAACCGCCGGTTCCACCCGCTCCACCACCTGCGTAATGGTGGTGCTGATTTCACTAGAAGAAATGGAAATCACATTGGTTGAGGGGCTGGATGCATCCGCCGGTTGCTGCACAGCCATCTGCGCATTGTTATCGCGAGTGCTCGCCAAAGATACTCCAAGGAAGGCACCCAAAATGGCACTGCCAAACACCAAGATGACCAAAATGATAAATACAGCTACTTTTTTCATCCTATTTCTCCATTAGGAAATAATTTACATTTAATATCAAGTACTGCCTGTAAGAAGTTTGTAAAAACCCACCCGGTAAAATTTTTTCTTGTAAGGAATATTGCATCTGTCCACAAAATGCTCTATAACAGAGAAATTTCAGCTCGCAACCATTCGATGAGCGCCTGCATGCGCTCATGATGCGAGCCTTTCCAATAAATTTTTCCGCATTGCTCACAGTGGGAGAAATCATTAAAATACTTGCGCGTTCCTGGTTCCAGCAGATGTAGGATTTCAGCCTTATCCACCGGCTGCAGCAATCCATTACAGGCAATACAGCGCGAGAAGGGTTTTATTTGGGAAAGCAAGTCAAAACGCCGCATTACAGCTAAAAGCTGCTGGCGGGAATCGCGCGTCAACAAACAGTACCCGCGTGTGACCATGCGTCGCTTGAGCAACCCACGGTCGCGCGTCAATAATATGCGTTCTTGGCTGGCAGATTTTTCCGCCAAATCTTCATCGGCGCATTCATTTTGGTATAGCGCGTCAAAACCCAACATGCGCAAATACGCCGCCAAACGTCCTAAATGTCCATCCAGTACGAAGCGCGCGACGCGCAGGGGCTGCGGTCTTAACCGCAGCAGAGGGATGATATCAAGACTTTCAAAGACCGGATAGACTGAAACCACATCCTGCGCCTTGACTAGATAATTGAAATCGACCGAACAGCCATTCACCAGCACAAGATCAACTTCTGTATGCGGCACACCGCAGGATTCGATCAGATGCTTGACGCTTTGCCGTCCTTTGAACTCCACTTGCTGCGCGGAAAAGCGCTTGTTATAGGGCAAGAATTCATTCAATTCTGCATAGAAGCGAAAAGTGGCTTTCATTGGATCACTATTCTTACAGCATCCATTATACAGAGCCATTACATGGCTGAATCTGGCGAGAAATGGCTGCTAACCTGTTGGTCGTGATTGGCTATTTGCCCCTCCAACCTACGAGAATAGCATCCTATCAGGCGTCCTCTGCTTGAGTTTTGATCATATCCAATAAGGCGCGTGCGGATTGCTGCGGTCCTGCCATCTCCTGACCCGGGATGCCCAGCATGGTGCGCAGCTGCCCAACGAAAATTCCTTTTTCAAACATGGCTTGAAAATATTGCTGTGACAGTTTTTCATGCAGCTCGCGATACTGCGGAGGTCCAAAGATATTGGCAAAATAATTCTCCACCAAACCACTTGAAGTGGTGGTGCCCTTGCTCATCACAGCTCCGCGCCGAAAGACTTCCAATGCCATTTCGGGTGAATGGAATTGCTCGATCACTACATGCTGTTCATCAACCGCTTCGTAGTTGTTGGCATACAGCAGGCAGTCGATTGGGCTGCCCTCAATCACATATTCATATCGCGTGACGGGCATGACTACGCGCGCATTGACCTGGTCGGGGTTCATAATAATCGTGCGGTCTATCTGTCCTAAGGCATAACCGGATTGCAGATCATCCAAGCGCACGAAAGC
>CAYVJI010000069.1:3805-8488 GCA_964451805.1 uncultured Pelolinea sp.
TGAAGGATGTTGTGCAGGGTTAAGATCATTTTCTTGAGATAACCGAAATAGGCATACTCATTCTTCATGGGAACAGCCGCAACCATGATCTGGTTCCGCTCATCATCAAAGAAAACTGTCTCATTGCCCTTTTCGGATAAAGCAAATTCGTCTGGCACTCCATATAAATACACAGCATCTGGTTTACGCTTTAGATCATTTTCATCAGCCAGGTCAAACAAGTTGGAGAGGGAAAAACCCAGCTCGAAAAAATTTAAAGGAAAATAAATATTGATCAGCAACGGTCCCACGCGCGCCGGATAGCACAACCATTCACGCGGATTCAACTTCAATCCATGCAGCGGATTGCGATTAATGCGCGCAAACACTCCCTGGCGCTTATTATTGGGGGTATTGAAGATCATGGGCGGGTACATCATGACCTGACGAATGACAAAAATCTTATTCAGAATCTCAAAACTTTCATCAGGGTAATTCAATTTCGCGGGCAGAGCAATCGCACCCACCTCCGCGCCTGCGCTGACCTGCCGGTAGATCTTGGGATGGTTGCCGGTGATGTTTTCCTGAATATTACGGTAAGTGCTGCGCACCAGATGCATCAGGCTTTCCACCATATCATTGAAGGTGCGATATGGCCGCTGATCCAGCCTATTGAAGACTGAATCACAGATCACCAAGCGGTGCATCTGACGCCAATAGTTATAAAACTGCTCCACAAATTCATTCAACAGCAAGAGGTCTTTAAAGAAAACAGATGACCCATCCACTAACCGCATCACTTTTTCAGCTGAAAGAGAATTTAAGTAATACAGCGTTTCTCGCAGAAGCTTTGCGTCAGCTTCGGAGTAATCTTTCTTTCCAAAGACATTCAGCAATTTAGATTGTTTTCTTTTTAGAGTTTCCAGATAAGCATGGTAAAAGAACTCGAACGGTTCGCTCTTAATTAGTTCCTCGGCGCTGTTGCATACACGATTACTTACCCGCAGTATAAATTTGTCTTTGTAAAAATGATAAGAACCATTTTCCATAATCTGTTGTCCTCAATTATTTAGTGTACGATCGAGAAGTATGCTGATTTATAACATGATAATTTCATTCTTTCCATTTCTTGTGCTACACGCCTTCATTAAATCGATGCAGGGATCACAGATAGAACCGCGATCCCCGCATCTATCAAAGGACATCATGAGAATTATTTATGCAGAATTTGAGATAAAAACAATTTTGTGCGTTCACTGGTTGGATGGCTGAATAAACCTTCCGGTGTATTTCTCTCAACAATGCGTCCGTAATCCATGAACACCACTTCGTCCGCAGCGGCGCGCGCAAAACCCATTTCGTGCGTGACAATGACCATGGTAATGCCTTCTCTTGCCAGCATGAGCATGACATCCAGCACCTCCTTGATCATCTCGGGATCAAGAGCGCTGGTCGGCTCGTCAAACAACATCAGTTTAGGTCGCATGGCCAGCGCGCGCGCTATGGCTGCCCGCTGCTGCTGACCGCCTGAAATCTGCAGGGGCATTTTATCGGCCTTATCAGCAATACCCACTTTTTGCAGTTGTTCCAAGGCAATCATCTCCGCCTTTTTTCCATCCATTTTTTTAACTACTTTGAGCGCCAGGGTTATGTTCTCCAGGATAGTTAGGTGGGCATACAAGTTGAAACTCTGGAAAACCATGCCGATCTCCGCGCGATAGCGGTTGAGATCCTTTTGGTCATGGGACAATCTCTCCCCATCAAACCAGACCTGGCCATCGGTGGGATTCTCCAAGTAATTGATGCAGCGCAGTAATGTGGATTTGCCCGATCCGCTGGGACCGATCACGACCAGCACTTTTCCTTTTGGCACGATCAAATTGACGTCATTTAAAGCCTGCAGGTCACCGAACCATTTGTTCAAATGCTTGATTTCGATCATATTGGGATTGTTATTGTTGTCCATTGTTCGAGATCCGCCTTTCAATCAATTTCACCAGCAGGGAAAGCAATATGGTCATGGTGAGATACATCACTGAAAGAGTAGTGAATGCTTCTGGAAAACGGAATGAATGACTTGCATACAGTCGAGCAATTTGGGTGATATCGCGTACAGCTAAGATCGAAACCAGAGATGAGTCCTTCAGCATGGCAATAAAATCATTGCCGATAGCCGGCAGAACATTGCGGATGGCTTGCGGGAGCACTACATGGCGCATAGCCTGTCCATAACTCATGCCCTGCGAGCGTGCGGCTTCCATTTGCCCGGGGGCAACGGATTGGATGCCGGCGCGGAAAATTTCAGCCGAATAGGCGCCATACGTGATAGAAAGCGCAACCACCGCGCGCACGCTCATTGAGATAGCCCGATTATTCATTGCTGCCAGCGAATTACCAATTTTCTCCCACCCCAATTCCACAATTTTTGCTCCAAAAACGGCAACAAGTTCTACCGCGCCAGGAACTAACACCAAAGCAATAAAGAATATTGACACCAGCATGGGAATACCGCGCATAATTTCTACATACAGGGTGGCAATATTTTGAGAAACCACATTCGAGGAAACCCTGCCCAAACCTGTAATCAAACCCAACAGCAGGGATATCGAGTAAGAAGTCAAAGTGATCGTGAGAGTTACCAGCATGCCGGAACGGATGGTGGCAAATGCTTCGCTGTAACTGGGCGCGCGCATGATCAGGTACAGCGTTGCGGCTATGATCAAACCGATAATCACCAGCCACCACGGAAAGGCAGCCAGCCGGGTACGCAATCGCTGGCGGCGGGATTGCTGCAGGGTGATTTTCTGCGCCGCCGGAATGGATTCTTGAAAAGTCATGATGTCCTCATTTATTTAAATTTTGAGTAAGATTGGCCAGCTCTTGGCTAGCCAATCTTACTTTTATTGTCTTATTCAATATCTAGGGATACTTTGTTTCCGCTTCCGCTAAGAATCCATTACTCGCTAATTCTGCAAGCGCAAGGTTGAATGGTTCTACTAAATCACTACCTTCTGGGAAAATCAAACCGAGGCTATCACTGGCAATATCAGGACCAATGAATTCCAAATCTTCTGGGTTTTCCTCTATATACCCACCTCCTACTTCATCATCGAGTAAAACAACGTCGACATCTTTTGAAAGGAGAGCTTGGACTGCAAAAGGATATTGTTCAAAAGCATTAATCCGTTCTTCAGGTAAGTAACCTTTTGCAGTTTCATAATTTGTCGTTCCTGTTTGAGTTCCCAGAACCAAATCTGTAATTGCAACAAATTCCTCCATGGTCTGAAAACGATCTTCGCCTTTTCTTGCCAACAAACGTTGAATTGTTGTACTATAGGGATCGGAGAAATCGACAATTTGATCACGCTCCTCAGTAATTGAAATACCATCTCCAGCAACATCATACAAGCCATCCGCCACGGATTGGATCATGATATCCCACGAGCATTCCTGGAATACGGGTTGGCAGTGTAGCTGTCTGCAGATTTCAGTAATCACAAAATAATCCCAACCATCTGCATGCCCAGTTTCTTCATCGATGTAATTAAAATTCGGGTAAGCATTCTCTACTGCAACAGTGACTTCCTGGCATTCCAGGTCTACCAAAGCCTCTTCTGCTGAGCCGAGGCAGCCATACACCGGGATACCATTCTCATCATAAGTGACGTCTGTCTCCGACTCCGCTGGCGCAGCAGCACCGCTGCAGGCAACACTTGCCAGCATAACAATCAAAACAATCCAACTGACGAAAACCTTCTTGTGATTCATTTCTTCTCCTTTAGCATTTTCACTATTTATTTACTGCCTGCTGAAAATCCAATATGATTCAAACGACTCAACTTTCGTTCTTTTTTATCGCAGACTTTTATGTTTTTTCATAGCGATCCTCCGCATTGATTTTGTGCTTCAGCAGGCAACGAAAAAGGCCTTCCTCTCGGAAGGCCTTCCACGTTCATTCATAAGTATAGAGACTTCACATACCTATCGCAAAACGCCGCTCCTTCCAGAGGAAGTGCAGTGTGCATGGCGTTTAGCTTTCGGAGATCGAATCTCTATCATCTTGCGCATTTTTATATCACGCTGATGGAGCTTTGTCAAGGATTTTGAGGATATTAATCATACAAAAAAACCATATTGCCTTCCTCGCGTATATAAAATAAGGATAATTAATCGAGAAAAACCGCGAAACCTATATAGGTCATTGTGTTAATATAATTACATTATGTCACTTCAATCGCTTCTCAACAGCCGCTTCGGCATTGCCATAATTCTAGGATTAGGCAAAGCAATTCCTCCTAAGCTGGGATTTTGGCTGGCAGATCGGGTTTCAGCGGCAATTGCATCTCAGACCAATTCCAGGATCGTTCGCTCGGTGCGGGCGAACCAATGGATCATCAGCGGACAAAAACTCAACAAAACAGAGCTCGATCGGCAGACACGCAAAACCTTCCGCCAGAATGCACGCTGTTTGTTCGACTTTTATCATAATATTGACAATTACTCAGCCATTATAGAACGCGTAACCCTCAGTCAGAAACTGATTGAAACGCTGGATAAACGCAAACATGGAAGCGAAGGCACATTGATGCTGGCGCCCCATTTGAGCAACTTTGACTTTGCCGGGCGCGCCATGGCGCTGCACGGTTATCAAGTGCAAGCACTCTCCTACCCGCAGCCCAGGGGAGGATATCAATGGCAGAACCG
>CAYVJI010000070.1:0-6245 GCA_964451805.1 uncultured Pelolinea sp.
GAACCACTGTAGATTAATGGTTCCGGAAGTATTAACCATTGAACGGATATAACTGCCGTTGATTGTAGTAGTTTGCACTCCAGTTCCAAAAGGTAAAAACGATGGGCTTTGGCAAACTAAAGTATTAAGGAAACTTGTACCCACAATCGAGCAAGCCTGCCCAATAGCATAGGCGCCGCCGCCGAGAGTTGTGGCTGCCACGTCGACGAGCCCTGCCACCACCGGGATGTCTTTTTTTAAGCCAAACCGGTCACAGAGTTCGGGCTTTAAATAACCAGCGATGCTATCCGGCTCAAGGATTGTGGGTGTTAACCGTTCGGTGTCTTCAATCTGGCATATCTTCAACAATTCGCTGGAGATCTTGCGCTGCCGGATATCATACGGAAAGTATCCCATATCGGAATGGTCTACGGCAATTTCACCAGTGAGTTTATATCGAATCCAATCCTTGCAAAAGATATTAAATGCTGCTTTTTTCAAAGACTCGGGTTCATTCTCCTTCAACCATCTTAAAACTGCCACTGGATACCCTGGGAAAATGGTATTGCCGCTTAGGCGGAAAATCTCATCCAACACTCCTGATTTCTGCCAATCCCCCATGATATCAGCGGAACGTCCGTCATTCCAAAGTATTGCCTCACGTACAGGATTGCCTTCTGCATCCAACAGCCAACAACCACAAGCAGTGCCTGAGATTCCAATAGCGCTGACATCCTCTTTTCTTACCGTATTGTTCTGCAAAACTTCTTCGATCAACGAAGAGATCTGTTCCCAGAGGACATGCATGGATAATTCTGAAAAATTTGCTTGTTTGCGGATAAGCTCTGGAGTTTTATGGCTGGTAGCAACCTCTTCGCATTTTTCATTGAATAGAACGCACTTCAATGAAGAAGTGCCGATGTCTATTCCGAGCAATAATGGATGGGCATTCATTCAATTTCTTTCCAAGAAAATACATTTGCGGGATTCGTAATTAATATTTTATCAATATCCTCTCGTGAGACTCCCTCCTCGATCATCCAAGGTACAAATCGCCAGAGAATGTATGTATAACCTGGTCCATAACCAAACCCATAACTAGGGAGGTAGGAAATCCTTGCCAGATCGCCGGCAAGTAAAAGTTGGCCACCATGACCAGAATCTATGAGTTTTTTGATCATTTCAATTCTCAAAGTATCGGGGTAATACTTCTCTTTACTGATCTGATCAAAACTTAAACAAACCCCTGTTTGAGCGATTTCGGATAGATAATCCCATTCCAGCTTGCGATCCAGGTGGCCAATTACGATCCGATCGGGTTTAACCCCTGCAGAGGTTAATTTTTGGATCTGTTCTAAAGCCATTGTTCCCGCTTCTGTGTGGGTGGATACAGGTGCGCCAGTAGCCAAATGGGCAAGGGCGGCAGCCTGAAAGATTTTTTCTTCACCGGGTGAAAACATATTTTTGCTGCTGGAGGCTTTAATCACTCCTGCTTTTATTTGGGTATCATCCATACCCTTTGTCAGGTCATTGATCATCTCTTGGCTGACCTCTTCTATGGTTTTGTCCGCCACCCTTGATTCGCAATAAATGCTTTTATTGAATCCTGTTGCTGCCACAATGCGAATGCCAGTTTTTTCCGAAATGGTTTTCATGCCATGCGGTGACCGACCAGTTTCCACCGTGCTCATTTCGACCACACAATCACCGCCTGCCATCTTAAAGATTTCCATCTCGCGCATGGATTTCTGTTCATCATCTAATCGCAATGTTGGGTCTTTATCTGCAATGGGTTGGGGGGGCATGAAAAGAATGTGATCATGACCGTAAGTGATGCCTAAATCTTCCTGAGGAATTTCCCCTGTAACAGTATGAATGAATGCCATCGTTTGCCTCCAGATTAGATTAAACCAGTGCGCCGATCTTGCGCAGGTTCTGTTGCAATTTTTTAATATCAATATTTCTTGTGTCTACTCCACTATCCAATGCCATAAAAGCAGCCATACCCGCGGCCTGACCCATTGAAAATGCGGTTCCCGAAGATCGCGCGGAGGCATGTGCGTCATGCGTAGCAGATAAACTCCTGCCTGCTGTAAAGGTATTATTCAAATTTTTCGGTATCAGGCAGCGATAGGGAATGTCGTAATAACCATTATTCTCAACATATACCCAATGTGTGTCCTGCCCGGCATGATGGTCTTCAATGGGTTGGCCGCAGCGTGTAATACCATCGGGAAATTTTATCCCCTGTATCGCGTCATCTTTGGTCAAGACATATTCACCAATTATTCTGCGACCCTCCCTCATGCCTAACTGACATCCCGTTTTTACCAGGTAGGCATTTTCAAATCCAGGGATGTATTTTGTGAGGAACTGTACATATTGCTGCACCTGGTGACGGCCGTTTATTTCAGCTTGACTGATGGATTGAACATCAGTGGTATCCACATCAGAAATGCGTGTCATGTTGGCTTCAATCATGGTTGGGTTAGGCGTGGCGTGAAAAGATCCTTCTACACGCGGCAAGGTGAACTCTCCACTTTCATTAACCTGCTGCATTTTGTTCCACATTTCCTTCTTGCCGAAGGCTTTTGCTTGTTTGATATCCACATTGGCCATAAAGAAAACCGTTGTGCAGGATTGCACTTTACAGCTGTCGATTGCTTTTTCAAATGCGCCGCCAGCGCGGGCGATTAAATCTGCGTCACCGCTTGTATCGATGATCATTTTTGCACGTATCGAGTGAAGGCCGCTCTTGGATGCAATTTGACAACCGCTGATTATGCCATCTTCCATCAGCGGCTGAACGCCAAGCGCATGGTATAAGATTTGTGCTCCGGATTCGAGCACCAAATCCTCAAGCACCAGTTTCATGTTTTCAACTGAGAATGTCACTCCATTTCCCGCTCCATAAGTATTTCTTCTTTCATAACAGGCTTGTTGTTTTTCCAAGCGGGAAATGATTTCATCTGAAATCCCGCCGATAATGCGTTCAGGATTTTCACTGACAGTATATAATCCATAAATGGTATCAATTCCAGCGGCAGTCAAGTTGCCACCCAGAAATCCATTTTTTTCGACCAGGATGGTTGTAGCTTTTTGCCTGGCAGCCATGATAGCTGCCGCACTGCCTGCGGGTCCGCCCCCAATTACCAGAATATCGCATGAGTCCATTAAAGGTTTTTTTTCCATACGAACTCTCCGAAAAAAGATTTTGAAAAAAAATATTTTACATATAGATTCATCAGGTTCTGACAAATGAATCTTTTGATAGAATAAAATTCAGCACGTCATTTTGGAATGCTATTCCAAAATATACCTTACAAGCATTTGATTGTCAATGAAAGGGTAATGGTTTAAGCTGAATGATACGAAATCACGAGGATTTTGTAATCGGAATTGATTTGGGAACTGGCAGCTGCAAAACACTGTTGCTTGACGTTGAAGGCAAGAACCTTGGTTCTGCTTCATCTCATTATGAAGCTAATAACGTTTCATCTAAATGGACTGAACAGGATCCCAAATCTCTTTATCATGGATTGTTGTCTTCTTTATCCAAAGCCTTGCGATCAACGCAAGTGGATCCTAAACAGTGCTTGGGAATCAGCATCGGCGGGGCGTTGCATAGTCTGATGGCAATCAATCATAATAATGATCCATTAAGCGGTGTGATCACTTGGGCTGACAGGCGCTCTACTCATCAATCGGAAGCCATCCATAAAAAATTTCAAAAACACCGCTTGTATCAGCGCAGCGGTTGCCCGAATAATCCTATGTATCCGCTCTCAAAGATTATTTGGATGCGCGAAGTGCATAAAGATTTATATCCTCAAGTGGCAAAATTCATTTCTGCCAAGGAATATGTTGTGTGGAAACTGACCGGGAATCAATTGGTAGATTATGCCATCGCTTCAGGAAGCGGGCTGCTTAACATTAATACACTGGAGTGGGATAAAGAATTGCTGGAAATTGCTGGTATTAAAGAAGATAAGCTTTTTGCTCTTGCAGATCCACTCATTGAAGCGGGGCAGCTGAACGCAGATATTGCCCATCAAGTAGGACTGGTGGAGGGAATACCGATTTATCTTGGCAGTGCAGATGCAGTCAATTCAAGCATCGGAGCGGGCACGACGGATTCTGATTCCTTGACATGTATGATCGGTACCAGCGGGGCAATCCGAACGATCCATCATCAACCAGTGCTGGATGAACAGGAACGGTTGTGGTGTTATGCTATTGATAAATGCCGCTGGCTGGTGGGTGGCGCTATCAACAATGGCGGTTTGGCACTGGATTGGTTGCGTAGTCTCTTCAACAAAGTACGGCCTGAGTATAGTGAAATTGAATTTAAACAGTTAGTAGATTGGGCAGCAGAAATTACTCCCGGAGCTGAAGGATTGATTTGCCTTCCTTTTCTGACACACGAACGTAGTCCTTATTGGAATCCCTACATGCGGGCAGTGCTGTTCGGCTTGACACTGCAGCATGATCATCGTCATGTTGCCCGAGCTTTGCTGGAGGGGATCGGATTTCGCATGAAAAGCGTATTGGATGTTTTAGAAGAAGTATTTAAAAAAGAGTTTAAAGAAATCATTGCTTCTGGTGGATTCACCGCATCTCCAGCATGGGCGCAGATCAATGCGGATATCTTCAATCACAGCCTTTCCATACCCGGTATTGATGAAACTTCTGCAATGGGAGCGGCTTATTGGGTTTTACGTGCACAGCAAGCAGTGCACAGTATGAGCGCAATGAAGAAACTGGTTGGTATTTCAAAAGTCTATCAACCGCATTCTGAAAGCCAACCAGCGTATGAAAAAGTGTATGCAGTTTACAAAGAAATTTACTTTGCCAGCCGAAAGATCTTTGAAGAGATGGGTTAAGTTGTTCAAAATTCTGGATGTAATTCGCGCGGAAAGCTGGAAAGGATTTCCGCGCCTTCTTCCAGAACAGCCACATCATCCTCGATGCGGATTCCTCCAATCCCCTCGATATATATGCCAGGCTCCACACTGGTGACCATGCCTGGTTCGAGGATTTCTTCAGTGTTATCGCTTCGCAGCATGGGGTAAGGTTCGTGGTAGCGGAAACCTATGCCATGACCGGTGAAATGCGGGTAATGATCGCGATAATCTGATGCCTGAATTGTCTGAAAGGCGGCCAGGTCGGCTTGATTGGCTTTATTTCCAACTTTCAAACAATCAATAGCAGCTTGTTGTGCTGATCTCACTACCTGCCAAATCTCTTCCTGTTTTGCATTTGGTGTTCCAACCACGCCTGTGCGTGTCAAATCTGACCAATAACCATCGACCACTGTTCCAAGTTCCAGCAGCACCAAGTCACCCGTTTCTAAGCGACGGTTGGAAGAAATCAGAAACATGCGGTAAGCGATCGCGCTATTGTGCGGACCACTCATCACCTCTGCCCAAGCTTTAGCAGTTGTGACGCCTTTGTGGTTTACCCCTTGTGCATAGATAGCCGCTTCTACCTCCGAAGCTAATTCGGCTTCGGTTTTACCAGGAACTAAGCCGCGATAAAATGCTTGCAGACCAAATGTTGCGACTTGATTTGCGATACGCAGCTTATCCAATTCATAAGCAGTTTTTCGCGCCCGCAGCCGGTAAAGCACCGAGCTGGCATCTATCCAATGGGCGGATGGTATTGCTTGGCGGTACATGCCGAAAGTTAATTCTCCTGGGATCAAAGGTTCACCTGACATATGCGGGGGAGCGACTGATTCAAAACCAGCCTCGTATCCAATTGCTCTCAGTTTAAGTTTCTGGGCTGCATCTGAAAGGATCTTCCCAACAGATTGATAGGCATCTTCATCTCCGCGCAATGCCCAGCCAAATGTGCGGATATCCTTGATCCAACCCTTTTCCGCAAATGTCAATTCTGGTTCATAAACGATCAGGATCGGGTCATTGGAAATTGGAAAGAGCAGGAAGGAGAATCCTGTCAGGGAATAGTAACCACTACCCAGCAGCACATTCTCAGGCAGGCGGCAGACTAGTGCATCCAATTTGGCTCGCTCCAGCGCAAGCTGAATTTCTTCAATTCTTTGACTGTTGTTATTCATGTTTTTTCAAACCTCTAACTGAAATATCAATCATTAAGATATACAAACCAAAAAACACTCCATCATGGGAGTGTTTTTGTTCATGACTACCATTTCTCGTAGAAGACCATTTATTTGATTTTGATAAAGTCAACTAAAACAAAAATTGCAAAAATGGGCCGTTTTAACCAGATGTGGGAATTTGAGG
>CAYVJI010000070.1:6255-8294 GCA_964451805.1 uncultured Pelolinea sp.
GTAGAAGACCATTTATTTGATGATGCTATACTGCACGTCATCGAACAATGGCAAGAATGGCTCGATTTCTCCGTCGATGGCAATTGCTCGGCAGGGCGAACCATCTCTCTTCATAATTCGCAGCGGGAATGCGATCAGGATAATGCGGTCATTCTGCAGTTGGTCGAGATGCATTAAAGATTCAATGATCAGCATTTCGGTGTCTTTATTCAATAGAATGTGATGAACCGGCATGTATTTCGCGGGATAGAGAGTGGGGGCATCGATTCCCATGCAGACTACTCCACGATCGGCAAGGTATTGGCATGTGTCGATTCCTAAATAGGGCTGATCCGAAAGATATCTTTTTTCTGGGAATACTTTATCCCATCCTGTGTGGAAGATGATTCGGCTGCCTTTGGTGATTTTGTCCGCATGTTTTTCCAGATCAGCAACGGTAATCTCTTCCTTGGGTTGCTTGTGCGTAAAATCCAGCACCCAAGCTGGCCCAAAACCTCTGCGTAGATCTAGCTGATCAATTGTCTTGCCATCATCAAAAAAATGGTAGGGGGCATCCATGTGCGTGCCTTGATGGGTGCCGGTGACTATAACCGCGTTGTTATAACCGCGATCTTCAATGACCAAATGTGTAAAAATGGCGGTTTGAGGGTCGCAGGCAAAGTTGGGTACTCCATGATACAAATCTTGAGATAAATCTATCAATTTCAACATTCTTTCCTCCATATTTCAATTATTTAAGTAAATTACTTGACATAACACCTGAGATAATATATTATATCATTTGTAGAACGCAGTTCCACAATGGAGAATTATTTTACCTAATCAAGGAACGGATGTGGCTGTAAAGAAAAATACCGATTCACAAGAAACTAGAGGGGTAAAGACGATTCAGAGGGTGTTGGATATTCTCGAGGTATTGGAGGAATATCCAGATGGGTTAAGTTTGGTGGAGATCACCGAAAAGATCCATCTACCAAAAAGCACTGTTCATCGTTTTTTAAGCATCTTGCTAGACCGCCAATATGTTCGTGAATCGTTCTCCAATGGAAAGTATTTGCTGGGCTATCAAATCCTGAGTTTATCAAAAGCTTGCATCAAAGGTATTGATCTCATTCGCGAAGCCAGACCTTTCCTGGAGCAGATCAACTCTGAATTCAATGAGACCGTGATTTTGGGGGGATTGGATCAAGCTAAATTCAGTGTGGTGTATTTGGACAAGATTGACACATCGCACACCTTGCGCTTGGTCTCACACGTAGGGGAACGGGCTCCTATCCACTGTACGGCTTTAGGAAAAGCCATTCTTTCCGGTTTCAATGATGAAGAATTGCTGGATAGATTATCAAAGTATGAGCTAAGAAGATTCACAGAAAATTCCATCGTAGACATGGAAGACTTGATCCAGATAGCGCATGAGATCAATCAAAAAGGATACGCGATTGACAACCAAGAATACAAATCGCATATCTCCTGTATTGCGGCTCCTGTATTTGGAACGGATGGAAAACCAATCGGGGCAGTTGGGATCTCCATGCCAACCTCGCGTTTCTCCGAGAGCAAGCAAGAGAGTATTATCCACGCGGTGTTGGAAGCCACTCGGGAAATCAGTAAAATCTTGTCTTTTACTAAGACCCAAGATGTCTGGTGAAATTGCATGACCCGGCAATTCGAGTGATACCTATGAAAAGGAGGTGATACCACCCAAAAATTGCTAGAGTAGATTGAATCGCGTTTAAAAAAAAATTGATTAGGAGAAGAGTCATGAACAAAAAGAGTTTGATGATGTTAATTTTGGCAGCATTGTTCGTCACCGCTATTGCGGTTGGATGCGCTGCCCCTGCAGCTGAAGAAGCAGCACCCGCTGAAGAAGCAGCACCTGCTGAAGAAGCGGCACCCGCTGAAGAAGAAGCAGCTCCTGCCGAAGAGGAATACAACCTGGACAATCCCAAAGGGCATAAACCGGAAAAATGGAGCGATGAAATGACGGATTGCAGCCAATTCAAGACCGATCCGCCATGGGTCATCGGTGTCAGCAACTA
>CAYVJI010000071.1:0-8131 GCA_964451805.1 uncultured Pelolinea sp.
TATCCACTAACCTTCTAAGCGCTCTATACACTGTTGAATGGTTCACCGCGGTGAATTTTTTTCGCACTGCCTCATAGATCTCCACTTCGGTTAGGTGCGTGTGCTTTTTTGCTAGAATTGCCAGAATTTCGTTCGAAACGGAAGATGCGCGCATATTTCTTATGATGATTATAACTGTTTATCGCACACTCTTATTGCTTCAGATAGCCCTCAACTGCTAACAATTCCGCATTCAGGATAGAGCCGCTTGCCGCTCCGCGTAATGTGTTGTGCACGACCGCTACCATTCGGATATCAAGAATTGGACAAGGTCGCAGGCGCCCTATGCTTACGCACATACCCGCTCCTGTTTGGCGATCCAAACGTGGCTGGGGACGGTCTGCTTCGTTGCGCAGGATTAAAGGTTTCATGGGAGCGCTGGGTAATTTCTGCGAGATTGTAGGCCAAGCATACTCATGCAGCGCTTTTTTTATTTGATCAATTCCCGCTTTTTCAGCCAATTGAATGGATAGACAAATAGTATGTCCATCACTAACGGGTACGCGGTTCGCTTGTGCGCTGATCTGGATAGGCGCGGGGATGCGTGAACCGTTTGCCAGCTTTCCCAGCAGCAGGCGGCTTTCCGATTCGAGTTTCTTTTCTTCTCCTTCGATTAAGGGAATCACATTATCTTGAATGGATAAATACGCTAATCCTGGATATCCAGCTCCTGATACTGCCTGCATGCTGGTCAGGAACACTTTTTCAATCCCAAAGGTTTCATGCAGCACTTTCAATGGAAAAACAGCTCCGCTGGTAGTGCAATTCGGGCTGGTGATGATCTTCCCAGACCAGCCACGCTTCTTCTTTTGAATATCCAGCAATCCTAAGTGGTCGGAGTTGATTTCTGGAATCACCAAGGGAATATCCTCTTCATACCGGAAGGCGGAGGAATTGGAACAGACTATGTAGCCGGCTTGAGCGAAATCTGCTTCAATTTGCCTGGCAGCTTCTGCAGGCAGGGCGGAAAAAATGATATCTGCGTCCAAGGCAGGTTGTGCGAATTGAACTTGCATCTCGGCAATCCCAGCTGGCATTTCACCCTCCAAATGCCACTGGCAGGCCTGATGATAAACCTGACCGGCGCTTCTGCTTGATCCTGCCAACGCGCTGATTTCAAACCATGGATGCTCGTTGAGCAATTGAATGAAGCGCTGGCCAACCATGCCGGTTGCGCCCAGAATGCCTGCTTTAAATTTCTTTTCAATAACCATTGATGATCACCTCTTGATGAAGTTGTTGTACTGCTAATTTGGCATCCTTCTTGTCTACGACCAATGAGATGCTGTATTCTGAAGAACCTTGTGCGATGGAAATCACATTGATTTGTTGTCGTCCTAAAGTATTGAAAATCCGTGCTGAAACCCCTGGTGTCTGGCGCATTCCCGAACCAATCACAGTGATGATGACCACATCGTTTAAGATCTGGATGCCGTTGATGTCTCCTTGTGAAATTTCATGTTCGAATTCATCTAAAAGTGCTCTCTGTACGTTTTCTTCGGTGTCGGAAGGTACCACGAAACAAATGGATTGTTCTGATGAGGATTGGGAGATCATCAGCACGCTGGCGTTTTGCCTGGCTACTGCCCCAAAAGTGCGTGCGGCAATGCCCGGTACCCCTAACATGCCTCGCCCTTCCACCGTGAATTGGCTGAGGTTTTGAATGCTTGTGACCGCGGTGAGCTTGCCGCGCAGCGCATGGGATTGGCTGCTGATGCGGGTGCCTGCCTGTTCCGGATTGAAAGTGTTGATGACGCGCAGGGGAATATCTTTTTCGATGATTGGTTGAATGGTCTTGGGATGCAGAACTTTGGCTCCGAAATATGCCATCTCGCTCATTTCATCATATGCCAGCTCTGGGATCACGCGCGCGTCCTCCACAATGCTAGGGTCGGCTGTCATGACCCCGTCAACGTCGGTGCAGTTCCAGACCTCATCCACCTCCAGGCAATCTGCTATGATTGAAGCAGAGTAATCGCTGCCTCCCCTGCCTAGTGTGGTGATGACCCCCTGCCGCGTGGAGCCAATAAAACCCGTAACGACCGGGATTATTCCATCGTTGAGCAGGGGAACGAGCAATTCTTTGCATTTCTGGCATGTTTCAGCCATCAGCGGGCGCGCGTTTTGGTGATTGTCATCCGTGATGATCAAGTTCGCAGCGTCTACCGCCTTACTGGATATTCCTTCGGCTTGAAGATAGGCGCTGAAGATCTGCGCATTCAAACGTTCGCCCAAGCTGCAGATAGTATCCATGCCGCGTGCTGTAATTTCCCCTATTACTTGAACGCTATCGCAAAAAGCTTGGAGCGTTTGGAATTGATGCTGGATGAATAATTCGGTTTCATCTAGATTTGAGGTTCTCAGCAGATCTTTGACGACATTTAAGTGCTGTTCTTGCAGGCCGTTGATGATTTTTGAATAAAGATCAGTATCATGATGGATGGCAGCGCGAGAACATTCGATCAAGTGGTTGGTCACTCCGCTCATGGCGGAAATGACAACGATCATCCCTCCCCATTGATCGTGTTGCGTTTGGATGATTTGGCAGGCTTGCTGAATTGCATGCGCGCTGCCGACTGAGGTGCCGCCAAATTTAACCAGAAGCCATTTTTTTTCGCGTTGTTTTTCCTGCTTGACCATGCTCACCTCTCATCATTTGTTGTTGCATAAAATAAAAAAGCCTCGTGGGATTCGAGGCTTTTTCTGTTCTTCTTTGGTTGGATGTGGTGCTTTACCTGCAGAAAACCTTGTTGGCCTGTTCAACCCACGCAAATCGGAGTTGCCTTGAAGTGGAACCCGTACCTGTGCCGTCGATGTTGAACAGATTGTTCGTTTTCATAATGGCGCCAACTATATCATCAGAATGAAGACCAGTCAAGAAACTTAAGGGTTTAGATGATATTTTGATTCTTGATTCTACTGAAAGGATTTTATTTCTTGCCGGGAATTAGGGAAATATGCAGATTAGCAGTTGGAGTTATTTCTCTCCTATACTGATATCATTTTGTGGTTGGTGCATCTTTTTGTAATAATATTCGTATTAATACTAAGAGGTGCAGAATGAAATTATTATTTCGTTGGATTATCGCCAGCGCCGCATTGTTTGCGGCGGTGTATGTAGTGCCTGGCATTCGCGTAGAAAACACCCAGGCTTGGCCGGTTTACATCATCATGGCCTTGATCTTGGGTTTTGTCAACGCGCTGATCCGTCCAATTCTCAAGATCTTATCCTGTCCGCTCATCATCCTGACGCTGGGTGTCTTTGTTTTGGTCGTTAATGGCGTTTCATTCCTGATTGCCGCCAGAATTGCCGAGTCGCTGGGTGTCGGCTTCTATGTGGATGGCTTTTGGTCAGCTTTTCTGGGTGCGCTGGTTGTCAGTGTCATCACGATATTTTTCAACCTTTTCATCAAAGATACCAGTGAAGCCTTGAAATAAAAGAAGCGCATCTGCGCGGGATTCTCCCCAAGCCAATCCTTAGATTTCCAGGCGATAAACCTGATAGCGCTTATAGACCTGGGCGCCTGCTCGCTCCGCTAAGGCTGGAGTGCGCGGGTTATCATCGGAGGTCAATGAAAGATCAACCCACTCATAACCCGCGGTAATCAGGCGCTGGACCATTTCGGAGAACAAAAGGATCGCAACCCCGCTGCCCCAATACTCCGGCAGCACCAGCACGCTTTTGATGGATGCGCCCTTGGGTTTTTTCCGCCCATACCACATCGCTTTCAGGTAATCCCATGGGTAACGCAGCCCGTTGAGGTGGATAAGGATTTCGTTGAAGTTCGGCAATGCCGGGAAGAAGCCAATCGGATGACCCTGGTCTTCTGCGAATAGGATCAAATTGGGATCCGCCAATTCGACAAAGGGCGCCATGAGGTCTTGCAGGCACTCAGGCTGCCATGGTTCAAAACCTGGCAAATGCTGCAAACATGGGTTGATTAACTCGTAAACTCGATTCACCTCTTCTTTCCAGTGACTGATATCTGCAGATCGAATGGTAAATTTTCTTTTTGCTTTTACTTTCTCACCAAATGCGATGACCTCATCTAACCCAGATCTATTGCTCGTCAGATCGCGCCTGAAAGCCAAGTTCTGCCCGCGCGCAGGCTTGAATCCATAACTTTCAATGAAAGCACGGTAATAATCCGGCGTGTGTCCGCATAAAATTGCCGCAGGGTACTCACGCCCTTCAAGCAGAACGCCGTAGCCATCCTCATAATCGAGATTGAATGGTCCGTAAAGGCTGCTCAAATCTTGAGCGCGTGCCCATGCGACCGCGTGGTCAAATAGCAGGTTTGCTGCGTCGTGATCCGGAATGCATTCCCAAAAACCAAATACGCATTCTTTCTTGTTGACAGTTTGATTGGCTTTGTGGTCTATTGCGGTGCAAATAGTGCCAATCGGTTTGCCATCGCGCCGGGCGGTGAAGAACTCAGCCGTGCCGTGATTGAAGAATGACCCAGTTGCTGGATTGATGGTCTTCAGGCGCTCTTTCAGGATGGGCGCTACCCACAGTGGATCATTGTGGTAGATGCGCCATGGGAAAAGCGCGAACTCCCGCATGTCTTTTTTGGAGGTTACTCGGTGAATTTCGATTGTACGCACGCTTAAGCTTTTTCCCGCCTTTCCTGCAATTCTCTGACGATCGACGTGAACTGAATGCGATCCAAGGGGTACTTCAATGCGAAGATGATGCCGATGATTAAAAGTACGGCTGGGATTGGACCTACTAAAAGGCGGATGCCCAGCAAAGCGCTGGGAGGTTGCGAGGTAGCATTGGCTTGATAATTGGTGATTTCGAGCATGATTCCCACTAATGGGATAGCCAGCGAAGAGGCGATTTTCTGCATCAGCATTGTTATGCTGTAAAACATGCCCTCATGCCTTTCGCCGGTTTGGTATTCGTCCCACTCGATCGCGTCGGGAATGATTGACCACGGCAGCACATGCGCTGCGCTGACGCCGATGCCTGCCATGACGCAAAGAAAAATGATTGCGGGCAGAGGGATTGCGGCGCCCACGCTGATCAAAAGAAGCTGAACCACTGCCCAAAAACCAATTCCGAACGCATACGCCAGACGCTTGTTCATTTTCCGCGAGGCGAATTCCCATAATGGCAGTGCCAATATGGCTGTCACGAAGATGGACGCCATGATGAACTCGCTCATTGCCTCCAGATTGAGGACATACTTGATGAAGAAGAGCAGCGTGGTTTGCAGCAAATCCACACAAATCCATGTCAATAGGTAAATCACGGTTCCAAATACGAAGGGGCGATTTTTGAATGCGGCTTTCAATGAGGATACTAATTGAGGTTTCTGCTGAACTGCGTAAATTTGTTTCTCGCGTGTTTTGAAGAACACCAGCCATAATGGCAGCGCGCTGGCACTGCCGAAGATGATTGCCATCAATAAAACGCGCGCGGCACTTTGCGGGGTGAAGGTGCCCACGATCATCAAAGGAATGGTCAATGCCAGTAGACTGCCCACCAGGGAAAAGAACATGCGATAGGATGTCAGCGATGTGCGTTCATCATAATCATTGCTCAATTCCGGCGTAAGCGCAAAATAAGGCATTTGCACAAATGTAGCTGCTGCATCGTAAATCACGTAAGCAATGGCGTAATAGGCTGCTAAAGCGATTTGGTTTTCGAAAGGTGGCCGGTACCACATCAGCATGAACGCCAATGCGAAGGGGAGTGCGCCAAACAACAAAAAAGGTCTGCGGCGTCCCCAACGCGAGCGCGTGCGGTCAGAGAGATGTCCGATCAGAGGATCGTTCACATAATCCCAGGTGCGGCCGACCAGGATGGCGATGCCTGCCATGGCCGGTCGGATACCCACCACATCCGTGAGAAAAAATAAAAAATAAGCGCCGATGATGGTGCTTGTCAGGCTGAATCCCAAATCTCCTGATCCATAAATGATCTTAGTGCTGCGTGGTAGGCTGTTCTTCATTGGGTAACCTCAATCTGATTCAGGAGATTTTATCAAAGAAATCGTTTTTGCAGTCACCTTTGAAGCCTGCCTTTTGATTTAATTTGGGCATTGAGGTTTTGGATAATAGCCCTCCGAACCATTACCTCACCTCTAGGTGCCTGCCCCCTTCCCTTATATAGGGGGCAGGAGTGATTGAATGTTTATTTGATGAAAGTCGAAAATCTATCCATGGTGATCATGGATAGATTTGATTGCCATAAAAATCTGATGAAAAGGTTACGCTTGAAAACATAAGATGATTTTACTGACGGCTGTTGCATTCGGTGTGCTTTGTGGATTCATCAGAGCAAGGATGAATCATACTTCTTTGAAATCGCCAGAGATTAAACACATCTGGTTGGTATTGGCTGGCTTTTTGCCCCAATTTTTCGCTTTTTCTTTTCCGGCTACTCGCACTGCCATTTCCGACCGTGGAGTGGCTTGGGCGCTGATTGTTTCTCAGCTCCTTTTGCTGGTGTTCATTTGGATCAACCGCAAAATCCCAGGTGGATGGTGGATGGGTTTGGGATTGTTGTTGAATTTCATCGTGATTCTAATCAATGGTGGTATGATGCCCTTAACCCCCGAGAACGCTCAACATCTGCTTCCGGAGGGAAGTTCAATTGCACTGCAGCTCGGCGCGAGGGTGGGAATAAGCAAGGATGTCCTGTTGGAAAAAGCGCATACGAATCTTTGGTTCTTAAGCGATATCTTCCTGTTGCCTGAATGGCTGCATTATCCGTTGGCATTCAGCATCGGAGATATATGTCTTAGTGTTGGCGCTTTCTATCTGTTCTGGCAGATGGGCAAGCCGAAAAATGAAAATAAGGAGAGAGCCAATTTGACTTGATCAGTGCCTAACTGGGTTCACATGCGAGTACGAAATCTGCCTCAATATCGGCAGCAGTGCCAACCTTAAAAATCAGGTTGCGAAAATTTGTTTGATTAATGCTGTCGGTTTGATGGAGTTCGTTAATGGTTTGCCATATTCCTGCGATCAAGATTTGTCTGTTGGTCGCTAGTAGTTGGATGGTATTAATCCTGTGTTTTGTCAGGAAAGGAGGTGCTGAAGGAATAAATCTGAAAAAGTGAATCGAGAAACTGTCTATTGAAGTGAGAAAGTCTGAACCAACCTTTTGGATTGGTGATGACAGTACTTGTGCTGTCTGCAATGTGAGTTGGCACGTCTATTGCATACATATCAAAGTTGTTAAGACATAAAAAGGAGACCCGAAATGAAAAAGCTGAATCGTGAAATAACCCTGATAGCCAGCCAGTTGACTGGCGGCAAAGGACGCACGCTGATCGTGATCCTGACCGTTGCCCTGTTCATCCTGAGCGCAGGCGCACCCAGCGCGACCATTTCCATTGGCAAGTAATCGAGAAAAAGGAGACCTGAAATGAAAAAACTGAATCGTGAAATGACCCTGATAGCCAGCCAATTAACCGGCGGCAAAGGCCGCGTGCTGATCGTGATCCTGACCGTTGCCCTGTTCATCCTGAGCGCAGGCGCACCCAGCGCGACCATTTCCATTGGCAAGTAATCGAGAAAAAGGAGACCTGAAATGAAAAAACTGAATCGTGAAATGACCCTGATAGCCAGCCAATTAACCGGCGGCAAAGGCCGCGTGCTGATCGTGATCCTGACCGTTGCCCTGTTCGTCCTGAGCGCAGGCGCGCCCAGCGCGACCATATCCATCGGCAAATAACGCATCTAAAAAAAGGAGAAAACAATGTTGAAGCAGTTTCCATCAACCAAACAGATGCGCGAGCGAAAGACGAACTCTGAATACAGCCGCATCCTCTCTGCCGCGGTGATCAATGCCAATTTCCGGGAAATGCTGCTTTCCGATCCGGTCAAGGCGGTTTCTTGTGGTTACAGCGGCGAACAATTCTCTTTAGATCATGAGGAGAAGGACCGCCTGGCTGCCATTCGTGCCACCTCATTGGCTGATTTTGCAGCCCAATTATCTCAAATATAAGCGCAATACATATAAGGAGACCTGAAATGAAAAAGCTGAATCGTGAAATGACCCTGATAGCCAGCCAGTTGACTGGCGGCAAAGGACGCACGCTGATCGTGATCCTGACCGTTGCCCTGTTCATCCTGA
>CAYVJI010000072.1:0-7676 GCA_964451805.1 uncultured Pelolinea sp.
GAGGTCAGCCCGTATGGATACAGTGATTGCGGTTCGTATGCCATGCAGATGGTTAGGCTGCGTTCTTTTTCTTCGGAAGGGGTAGGTGTTATTTCAGCAGCCGTGGGAATTGCAGAAGCACCCTGACAGGCATTGATGTATAGGCTGCAAAGGATGAGCATTAATAAACTTCGAATTCTTTTCATAAAGGAATTAAAAATCTTAAAAAGGTTATTATGGTAGCATTATATCAAGTACAGTTCAATCCATTTAATATAAAACATTTCAAACAATGATCATGGAGTAACCTATTGCCTAGAGTAGGAATGAATCCCGGGCGCGGAAAAAAAACCGATTACGCTCCAGCACGCGTGACAGTCGCCGTGTTGACGTACCTGCCCAACCGTTTGGGATATTTTGAGAACCGTTTGGATGTCACACGTACCTGCCTGCAGGGAATTATCAAAAACACCACCATCCCGTATGATCTCATGGTGTTTGACAATGGCAGCTGTTCTGAAATGGTAAATTATTTGCATGAACTGAAGGAAAATGGAGCCATTGATTTTCTGATTCTCTCGCAGCAGAATATTGGAAAAATTGGTGCCTTGCAGATCATTTGTCAGGCAGCTCCCGGTGATGTGATCGCCTATTGCGATGATGATGTATTTTTCTTGCCGGGATGGCTGGAAAAGCACCTGCAGGTGATCGATGCTTTCCCCAAAGTCGGTTTAGTTAGCGGTATGTATATCAAGTCCCATATGAAAGAAGGGATAAAAACGACGTTGAAGTTCTCGCAGTCCAGAGGAGTTCAAAGCCGACGCGGCAATTTGATTGACCCTGAATTGGAAAAGCATTATATGGACCAGATGGGACGCTCGCTTGAAAAATACCGCCAGGAAACAAAAAATCTCGAGGATGTCCTAATAACGCATAAAGGTATTCAGGTTTGGGCTTCTGCCGGGCACTATCAATTTGTAGCTCCCAAAGCAGCTGTTCTGGCTGCCTTGCCGAAAACTTGGTCAGGCAATCTGATGGGGCAAATGCGCGACCTGGATATTGCCATTGATGAACTGGGATTGTTACGGCTTTGCACGCATCCACCTACTCTGCGTTTGCTGGGAAATCAGATCAACGAATCCGCTGCGAAAATTATTCAGCAGTATGACGTGGAGGTAAAGGCGGCACAAAAAACAAAAGCGCTCCCGAATTGGAGACAACGTCTGTACCGTCTGCCTTTTGTGCAAAAAGCTGCATATTTTCTATATGAACGGTTATTTCGAATCATCAATACTTGATATTGAGAGAATATGAAATTTTTAATAGCAGGATTAGGATCTGTTGGCAAGCGTCATCTGCGAAACCTGATAGATCTGGGGCAGAAGGATATTGTCCTATACCGAACGCATAAGGGCGGCCTGCCGCAGGATTCTGATTTGACCAGCTTTCCGGCTGAAACAGACCTGCATCGGGCACTTGACCACAAACCTGACGCCGTGATCATTTCCAATCCAACCGCACTGCATACGCAGGTAGCAGTACCCGCGGCTGAAGCTGGCTGCGCGCTGTTCATTGAAAAACCGCTTGCGTATCAGCTAGATGATCTGATGGAGTTTGAAGCTTTGCTCGCGGTCAAACCCGTAAAGGTTTTTATGGCGTTTCAATTTCGCTTCAATCCCGGTTTACGAACTATCAAGCAAATGATCGAACAAGATGCCATTGGCAAACCGCTTTCTTTTCATTGCCACTGGGGTGAATACCTGCCAGACTTTCACCCCTGGGAAGATTATCGCAACAATTATGCCGCTCGCAAAGATTTAGGGGGCGGAGTGGTGTCGACTCTGTGCCATCCATTGGATTATCTCCGATGGTTATTTGGCGATGCAATGGAACTCTATGCGATGACAGGCAACGTCAGTGACTTGGATCTGGATGTGGAAGATCAAGCTGAGGTTTTGTTCAAATTCAACACAGCACTTACGGGCAATCTGCATTTAGATTTCTATCGGCGTCATAAGCGCCACGATCTAGAAATCTGCGGCAGTAAAGCCATCCTATTTTGGGATTACGACAGCAACATAGTCAGGTTGCGGATCGGAAATGAAAGTGAAAAGTTGATTAACCCGCCCTCAGGGCATCAGCGCAACCATATGTTCTTGGATGAGATGAAGCATTTCATTCAGATTGTCCAGGAAGGTATTGAACCATTGTGTACTTATGAGGATGGCAAGCGAGCTCTGCAGCTGGCTTGGGGAATTCTACAATCGGGACAGTATCATCAACGTGTATTTTTTGATTAGAATCAGGTGCAAATGATAAAGCAGATGGAAGTATTAGCAGTGATCCCCGCCAGGGGAAATTCAAAATCTATCCCGCAGAAAAATATCCGCGAATTCGGAGGCTTTCCTCTGATTGCGTACAGCATCGCGGCGGGTTTGCAGGCAGCCTGTGTAACGCGCACGATCGTTTCCACGGATGCTGAAGATATCGCCGCGATTGCACGTGATTACGGCGCGGAAGTACCCTTTTTACGGCCGAGCGAGCTGGCGCAGGATGATACCCTTGATTTGCCAGTCTTTCAACATGCGCTCAATTGGTTGTCTAAAAAAGAAGATTATCACCCAAGCGTGGTGGTGCAGCTCAGGCCGACTTCTCCTTTTCGACCTCCAGAGATGGTAGACCTAGCGGTGCAGCTCTTGCTGGACCATCAGAAAGCAGACTCGGTGCGCGGGGTTGTGCCGACAACGCAGAATCCGTATAAGATGTGGCGGATAAACGAGGAAGGTTTTATGCTTCCGCTCATCGAAGTTGAAGGAACCAAGGAAGTCTACAATGCACCTCGCCAAGACCTGCCGGATACGTACTGGCAAACCGGGCATATTGACGCAATTCGACCGGAAGTCATTCTCAAAAAAAAATCCATGAACGGAGATCTTATCCTGCCGTTGTTTGTGGATCCTGCATATACGGTTGATATTGATACACTATTGGATTGGCAGCGGGCAGAAAAACTGTTATTGGAAGGCAACCTGAAAGTTATCACACCCGCCCGCAGAAAAGGGAGCTTTTCACAGCGCATAAAATATCTGGTGATGGATTTTGATGGCGTGATGACCGACGACCGTGTGTGGGTTGACCAAGAAGGTAGAGAGATGATCGCTGCCAACCGCTCTGATGGGTTGGGATTGGAGAGGCTGCGCAAGCTGACCGATATTGAAGTGCTGGTCATTTCACGTGAGACAAATCCGGTGGTTTCAGCACGCTGCAAAAAACTTAAATTGCCGGTTTTGCAGGGTATTCACAATAAAGCGGAAGCATTGCAGAGATTTATCGATGAAAAAGGAATTCTTGCTGAGGAAATCCTATATATTGGAAATGATGTGAATGATGAGGTATGTTTCCCGTTGGTGGGTATGGTTGTTGCACCGGCTGATGCGCAAGCCGTAATCCGGCAGCAGGCAGATCTTATTCTTGAACACAAAGGGGGGTTTGGAGCGGTGCGTGAATTGTGCGAAATGCTGATCAAGCATTATAAGGAAGAAGGTCAATCGGTTGGTTAATCCCTCCACAAGGCGTTATAATGGCTGTCTTTCAAAAGGAAAGACCACCCCAGGCTTTTTAATGGAGTACATATATGTTTGACATTGATTTCTATATGAAAATTTTCGACTTGAAGCATCGTGGTTTGCAAGGCGAAAGATTTGAACGAGGATATTTATTGGAAAAATTTGAAGAGTTCCGCAACCCGGAACCGGTTGTATATAACATTGAGACAACCAATGCCTGCAACATGCGCTGTGAGATGTGCCCGCGCACAACCATGATGACCCGCGCAATCGAAACCATGCACAAAGATACTTTCGAAAGGGTGATCAACCAGCTGCAACCTTGGAGGGAAGAAGAATGGAATACCTGGGAAAAATTCGTAGCGCAGAAATATAAAATCCAAGCGGATGAAGTGAATGAAAATCACTTTTTCTTGTATGTCATTCCAAAAGTGATCGTGTTGCATGGATATGGCGATCCATTGTTGGATAAAAACATTCCTGATTATGTTGAGATGATGACCAAGAAAGGTTTATTAAGCTATTTCAGCTGCAACCCTGCTAATATCAACATGGAACGTACCATTCAAACTTTCGAAAATGGATTGGACTATATAAAATATTCCGTTGAAAGTGTAGATGATTTGCGCCATAAAGAAGTCCGCGGTCAGCAGTCTAATTTTACGGAGAGTTACAGAAATATCCTAAAACTGCTCGACATCAAAGCCCAGCGCAATTTGAAGACCACTATCATCATCACGATGATCAACCTCAATAAGCCCTGGCAGCAAGACGAGTTTGAAAGACTGAAAGATGCCTTTAAAGACATGGATGTCTATGTTTACTTAAAAAGTCAAGACCAGCAATGGTATGAGGATAACAAACAAACCACGCAATCGCTGCACTGGATTGAATTCTGCCAATTCCCCTGGTCTTCCATGACCATTAAATCCAACGGGGAAGCTGTGCAATGCGTGGAAGATTATAACAATGAGATCATTCTGGGAGATGCTAAAACCGATTCACTGTATGATATCTGGAATGGTGAGAAATATCAGAAATTCCGACTTGACCATTTTGATCTCACGCCCGGGATAAAATGTACTGAGCAGTGTGATATGCCCTTGATTGGCAGTTTTCTGAAAGACTGATTATCAAATATCCGATTTATCAAAAAAAGGAGCGTAGAGTATGGCGCGAGAAATCCAGATCGGTAAACGCATGCTGGGTGATGGACATCCCACCTATATCATCGCTGAACTTGGCATCAACCACAATGGCAGTTTGGATATTGCTAAGGATATGATTCTGACAGCCAAGGATACAGGCGTAGATGCCATAAAACTGCAAAAACGAACACCTGAATTATGCGTACCGAAAGAACAGCGGGATATCATGCGAGAAACACCCTGGGGCTATATCTCTTATCTGGAATACCGCGAACGGATCGAATTTAGCAAAGAGCAGTACCAAGAAATTGACAAGCTTTGCAAGGAGCTGGGCATTGATTGGTTTGTGTCTGTCTGGGATGAGCCATCGGTTGATTTTATGGAAGACTTCCAACCATTATGTTACAAGCTGCCCTCAGCTGCTTTGACCGATCACAACTTGCTGCGCAAGGTGAGAGCAACCGGGAGACCGATGATCCTTTCCACTGGTATGTCCACCAAAGATCAGATCGAAGAAGCTGTGCGTCAGGTTGGTGCGCAGGATTTGCTCATTACGCATTCCACCAGCACTTATCCCTGCGATCCGCAGGAGTTGAATTTGAAAATGATCCCTACTCTCAAGGAGAAATATCCTTGCCCGATCGGTTATTCTGGGCATGAGGTAGGGTTGATCACATCTGTCGTGGCGGTTGCCATGGGTGCCTGTTTGATCGAACGTCATTTCACACTGGATCGCGCCATGTGGGGCAGCGACCAGCCGGCTTCGGTTGAACCGGGCGGATTTCGACTGTTGGTTAAATACATACGTGTGACCGAAATGGCTTTGGGTGATGGCGTGAAACGCGTGTATGAAAGTGAAAAAACCTCCATGAAAAAATTGCGGCGCTTCTTATAAGCAATCTTTAAAATGAATTTAATCAAACGTGTATTTTTCAGAGCTTTAAGAGAGTTCAATCTGTGGTTGAATTTTTTTCGGATCAATCAATTGAGTTCGGAGATCAAAAAAACTGCCAATCAAAATGGAAATGCTCCGATAATATTTTTCAACGCATCGACTCGACTTTCGGGATTAAGCCAAAATGCAGGCTTTTCCCTGATCAGCAGCCTAGCTTTGCGTAATAACGGTCAGTATGTAATCCACTTCGTCTGTCAAAAAGGCTTATCTCATTGCGTATTGGGAACGAATAAGAAAATGCCGCAGGAACTGCCGCCCTGTGGAGAATGCATACGTACCTCGCGATTGATCTATTCCGGAACGGAAACACAAGCTTTTTCCTTTCAACGCGATTCTGAAATTGATGCTCACATTGCGGAATTGACATTGATGGAATTGCTGCAATTAGAATGGCAGGGCATTCCTTTGGGGAAATTGGTGCTACCATCATTGCGATGGATTCTGCGCATTCATCATTTGAATGATTGTGAAAATACTCGCTACTTAGCGCGTGAATATATCCTCTCAGCGTTCAATGTTGTTCGTGAGTTTGAAAAACTCATCGAGCGAGTACATCCCAGTGCAGTAGTTGTTTTCAATGGGATGTTTTATCCCGAAGCGGCTGCGCGCTGGATTGCGCAGCAGCACCGTGTGCCGGTTTATTCGCATGAAGTGGGCATGCTGCCTTTCTCAGCGTTTTTCACTGCCAAAGAGGCAACTGCATATCCGGTCAAGGTTGATGAAAATTTTCACTTAACCGGCGAGCAGCATTCCCGCTTGGATGAATATCTCAGCCAGCGAACGAAAGGCCGCTTCATCACTGCCGGCATAAAATTTTGGCCTGAGATGCGAGAATTGGATAGTGCCTTCTGGAACCGCGCCAATGCTTTCAAAAGCATTGTGCCAGTTTTCACCAATGTCATTTTTGACACCAGCCAGGGGCATGCCAATGTGTTATTTGATAACATGTTTGAATGGCTGGAAACACTTCTGGATGAGATTAAAAAACACCCTGAAATCTTTTTTATCATCCGTGCCCATCCCGACGAAGCGCGCCCGGGAAAAGAGAGCCTGGAAACCGTCTCAAACTGGGTGGATGAGCGCGGATTGGTAGAGTATGCGAATGTACTGTTCATTCCCCCCAACCAATATATCAGCTCGTATGAACTGATCGCTCATGCCAAATTCGTTATGGTATATAACTCCACGGTTGGTTTGGAAGCATCAGTAATGGGTAAGCCGGTGCTCTGCGCGGGGAAAGCCCGATATACGCAGATTCCCACTGTATATTTTCCTGAAAACCGCGCAGAATATAAACGCTGGCTGGCTGATTTCCTTTCTGCAGACAAAGTAGAACACCCAGCCCGTTTTCAGAAAAACGCCCGGCGCGTGCTCTACAGCCAACTGTTCCGCGCTTCCCTGCCGTTTGATGAGTTTTTAGAGGAAGATGGCGTTTGGCGAGGTTATGTGCGGTTGAGAAAATTCCGTACTGCCAATCTCTCGCCGGATACTTCTCCAACCATTGCGGTAATTTTAAAGGGTATCTTGCATAGGAGTCCTTTTCTGAACGAAATATGAAACCGGTTTGCTCAGTTATCATCCGCGCGTTCAATGAAGATGAACACATCGGTCGTTTGTTAAACGGCATCCATCAACAAACGCAAAAGAATGTGCAAGTGATCGTGGTGGATTCTGGTTCATCTGATAGTACTGTGGAGATCGCCCGCCAGCATGCAGCAAAAGTGGTTTTCATCCAGCCTCAAGATTTTACCTTTGGCAGGTCCTTGAATACTGGCATTCAAAAAGCCGAGGCGCCCCTCTTGGTATTTGCCAGCGCGCATGTATATCCAGTCTATCCGGATTGGATTGAACGCTTGCTGGAACCATTTAATGAACCTAAAACTGCCCTGGTGTATGGCAAGCAAAGAGGGGCTGCAACCTCTCAGTTCTCTGAACAGCAGATCTTCACGCACTGGTATCCTGAAGAATCTCAGCGGCAGCAGGATCATCCTTTCTGCAATAATGCCAATGCTGCCATACGAAAATCGC
>CAYVJI010000073.1:0-4374 GCA_964451805.1 uncultured Pelolinea sp.
GCCTGCTGGTTTTCAGTAATTACGTCTTCCAACAGATCCGCATCATCCGGGTATTCCTTGAAAAAGCGGGTGCGCTGAAGTTTCTCAAATACCAACTCATTAGATCTCAGGGCAGTGGAAAGCAATTCCAGACTTTTTTGGTACTTGAGAAGCTCCAACACCTCCTTATTGCGGATGGATTTTTGCAGTTCATCTTCAATCAGATCAACTTTTTTATTGATCGTTCTTACAGCGGTCAGGTATTCATTGGCAATCGCCAGCATGATATGCATGATGAACTGATTGCGCTTATTGGTGGAAAAATAGCGTCCTTTGCGCGCGATTTGATCCAACAGCGGAATCTTATATTTGCTGATGGTAATGATGAAATCATTGCAGAGGATAATTCCAAGAGGTATGGTTGTATAAGGAATATCCTCCGTTTCACCTTGGTAGTAAGGGGTGCGCAGCAACAGCAATGTGGTGCCGGCTTCCTTTTCCGTGCGCGGTCGTTCATCCAGATCCAAAGGATAGGTGATGAAATCCCGCGGGATGCCCAAACCATAAGCCTGTTCAATCTCTTCAGAGGTGGGGTTCACTACATGCACCCATGAACCCTCAGCAACTTGAGGAATGCTGATCAGTGAGTTTTCGGTGGTCTTAAAAATTGTCAACATTTTTGCCTCCATTTCTTCTATCATTCGAGACCCTGGAAAGCAAAACCCTCGGCATCTCTTTCCTGTAAGATTACCGAGGGTCAGACCACCTTGAAAAGGAGGTGAGGTTAAACCCCTGCACCACCCGGTGAAATCATTTCAACAGGATAAAGAGCCGAGCTGCGTCTAGGGTCAGGTTCTAAATCTAATGAAATTTCTTCGTTCATAGCTCTCTCTTTCTAAAACAAGTGTACACCTAAGCAGCTGCCTTCGTCAAGGTATCCAAATGAAAAACCAAATTCATTATACTATTTTGGTTCTCCCAAGCTGGTGATCTTGCCCATCATAGTAACGCTCTGTTTAATCGTAGGAGAGCCGTAGTATTCCACACTGCCAACACCGGCAATGGTGACATCCAGTTCTTTTTTCACCCACAATTGGGCGCTGCCTACTCCACTCAGAACAACCTTGGCAGTCTCCGACTCCAGTTTGTGAGCAGAGAAATTGCCTGCGCCAGCCAATGTGATAGTCTGATCTTTCACTTTGCCTTCAACCATTATTTTCCCCGCTCCGGGGATTTCGGTTCGCAAGCTCTCTGCTTTGAGGTCGTTCACTTTCACATTTGATGCACCGATCAATTTCAAATCCAGGTCAGTTGTCTTGAGAGCATTCAGCTCTATATCTGCTGCGCCGGCCACTTCCAGCTCATGCAGTTCTTTCACTGTGATCAAGATGCGGATATCGTTTGCAGAAAGAAAATCGAAGCCGGCGCTGATCTTTTCCACCCAATCCCGTCCAACATCTATCACCAGTTTTCCATCACTCACATTGGTGGTAATTCGGCTGACGGCAATTTTGTCTCCTTCAATCAAGACTTCTTGTTCCCTACCTTGAGAAACATTCATTTTGCCAATTCCGCGCATACTGATGCGGTTGAATTCACCCAATTCACGCTTTTCTGATATTTTCTCTGCCATACTTGACTCCTTTAGTTTTTATTTCCTATTCATGAATACGATTTTCCTTGTTTTTGGTTTTCAAGGATCATCCTTTTTTTACCGGGTCGATTAGAACTTATTTCAAAGATACAATTGGGAGAGTCATTATTTCGTTAAAAAAGCAGTTCATGATGAACTGCCTTTAAAAATCTTGAAGTGTTTATTGATCAGAAAGATCTAAACATGGCACCCAAGCCTGCTCCTGCTAATCCCAACAAGCCTAGAATGGCAGATGCAACGGCAGTGACCAGCAGCGTCACAACCCATCCAATGATCACTGTTCCGATAGTCTGCGGCCATTCAAGGTCTAATGCTTCTTTGGCAGCAATGAACCACGCCACCAAACCAGCTAAGCCTGCCAGGAAAGTAATTGGGCCGCTCGCGCATGTTAAACCAGGCGCTGCCAGAGCAACGATCCCCAAAAAGCCAATTGCATTCCACATATAAGCCAGGCCAATCGTTCGCACAACTTCTTCGAAAGTCACATCGGCATTGAAAAAGGTCTTTCCAGCCCAGCTGATCACAAACGCGCCCAAACCGAAACCGATTACTGCAAAGATAGCACCAGTTAGCGCCGCCACAATCCAGCGGCCGCCGATGGAATGCACGCTGGCAGCGCTGGTCCCCAGGCTATTGAGAAGCGCAGATACCGCCACGATCACCCAGGCTGTCGTGGTAAAGGATGCATCTTCTTCAACCTCTTTATATATCCCTGCTTTGAAAGTAAAAGCTCCAACAATTTTATCGATCATCATTACCTCCAATAATCCTGATATTGATACATATACTATAACCTATTCTTTACAGAAACAACCCGCATTATTTAATATATGGCATAATAATTTCCATTTATTAGATTTCATATAATCAAGAAGTCTTTGCTAAGAGGAGATTGTAATGCGCAGGCCTTTTGCTATATTTCTCACTTTCTGTCTAGTCATACCGCTATTATTGGCAAGCCAAGCCCTCATCAGCAGCAGCGTGTGGATACTGGATCGTCAATTCTATATTGATACTCTCGGCAGCGAACAGGTAAGCAACTCACTGCTTTCGGATGAAGTGCTTTCCGATCTGATCCGCAGACACCTTCAGCTGCCGCCTGAAACAGACGTACAACCATTGGCGCTGGTCATGCGCAGCGTGATTTCGAAAGAATATCTTCAAATCCAAATTGAAGGTTTGGTAAATAGCTGGTTTGGTTATCTGCAGGGGGAAACCCAAGAACTTCATGTCGTTATTGATCTGCAACCGATCAAAACGGCACTACTAAAAGATAAACAAACAGAATTCCTGCAAGCTTTGGTGAGCATCCTGCCGATTTGCGAAGCAAATCAGATGCCAAACATTGGAGGCGATGTTACGATTGCATGCAAACCTCAGGGTATCTCAGATGATATTTTGATCGAGAATATCCTCCAACCAGCCATGCCTCAAATTCTGGAGCAACTGCCCGATGAAATCCTATTGGGCAAGGAATGGCAAAATACACAAGAACAGGAGAATTGGAGAACCTGGTTACCTGGTATGGCGATTCCCGCTAGTATCATGCTTGGCATTCTAGTTCTATCATTTGCTGCATCCGGTTTTTGGTTCTTCGCTGCCTTCATATATGATAAGAGTTGGCGTCAACGGCTGCAATGGCTGGGAGTATCCGCAGCTATACCTTCAGCAATTATTTTTTTAATCGGTTTGATAGCGAGAGGGCAATCAGCCATATACTGGCTGCGCTACGGATTTGAGCGGGTTCACAATCAACTGCTCCCATCCATTTTCTCATCACCAACTGTGCTGGAAGCGCTCGCCAGCAGCGCCCTGCCGCGCCTATCACAGGCCTTCTTGATCGTAGGCGGAATCGAGGGCGGGATGGCGCTGGCCTTATTGCTGTTGGGAATATTGACCTCGAAAAAACAAGAACATTAATAAACCTTTGAACAATCTATTAATTCCTTAGCGCAAGCATAGGCTGCCATGATATTCTCGGGAGGGGTGCCGGGTTGAATAGAGTTCGTGGGCGCCATGATATAGTGTTCCACACTAAGCGTTTGGTAATAATGCCGCACATGCTCGCGGATCTGTGCTGGAGTGCCTTCCAATAACAATTTCTGGACATCCAGACCGCCATGAAAGATCAGGTCTTTGCCAAATCTTTGGGAAAGTATCTCGGGGTCCATCAAGCCTGGTAATGGCTGAATTGGATTTAGGATCTGAACCCCTATCTCAATCAAGTCTCCAATCAGAGGCATAATCGCTCCACAAGAGTGAAAAAGTATTTTCGCACGGGTACGCGAACGAATGTGTCTGTTCAAACGTTCATGCCTGGGCTTGATCATGCGGCGGTACATTTTTGGAGAAATCAATAAACCTTTCTGACTACCCAGATCATCAGCAGTTTCTACCATACATACATATTCTCCAACCAATGAAAGAAATACATCCCATAAACCCAGGTGAATTTCAGTGATCTTATCCAATAGGTATTCAGCGAAACGGGGAGCAACTACCATGTCTTCCAAGAAGTTCTGCATGCCGCGCAGATTCCAGCAATCCTGAAAAATACCCGCCGAGATATGCCCAGCCACAAGCGCGATGCCCGGTTTCCGCTGTAAAGACTCCACGCGCTCTCTAAGTCCTGCCAACCTGCCAGGATCAAGCGGATCAGGCCATGGGTATGCAGCCAAGTCAGTTATAGATTGCGCGCTTGCCAAAGGTGGCTGCGTTCGTTCATTGAAAAAACCACGCGG
>CAYVJI010000073.1:4474-7629 GCA_964451805.1 uncultured Pelolinea sp.
GTGGATTTGGTTGGCCAGCCCGTTTCAATATCCCAACCATTCAACCGGTAATAACGATCCAACAACTGATTCCATTTTTCCGCATCTAGTTTTATTCCGGCATGAGGACCGGTTTTAATTTCCTCTGTAAGAAATCTTCCTGGAGGTTGGTCATCTTTACGGGCAAAACCTGCGTGTATCACATTGAAAACCTTCTGTAGATTGTGTGAGCGCTTTCCTATTTCCAACAGTTCTTCTTCATCTAAATCCCTGCCAATCGCCGCCGATAACATCTCGGCAATCTCCTCCAATCCAACCCTGCCTTCTGTTTCAATGATAGGACCAGTGAAATAGCACAAACCGGTTGAATCCAACAATTGCTTATAGCGTTCAAACCAGTGCACAATTTTCTCTTTATCTTCATAACTATGCGGGTCAAGAGTGCTTATTCCGAAAGCATTTTGGGCAAAATCCAGGGATGTTCCATCATTTTCAGTATTGCAGGAACCCTCAACATGACCGCCCCCTTTCAAAGACACAACCACACCAAATCCCCAAGCAATAGCCGCTCTACATTCATCCATGTTTTCCTGGTTCTTAATACATACCGTTAGAGCCTTGGCGTCTTTTCCTATTGATTCCGCAGCCTGCGCAATTCCATCCGCCAGAGTATTTCCAAAACTACGCCGATTGGCGATCTGGTGAATCATATGGATCGCTGCCTCAGCATTGCCCCATTCCAAACTCAATCCATCAACTTCTTTGCTTGTGATAATCCCTTTTTCAAACAACTCCATCGCCCAACTGACTGCTACCGCTACGTAATCTTGATCCATTCCATATTGGCTGTTCAATGCATGGATTGCAATCAAAGCTTCCGGATCAGCAATATCCAAGCGACCGCCGAAACCCCAAACTGTATTGGCAGGAAATCCCTCAATGGTTACTTTGCCATACGCATCACTATCCATTTGATAGACATGGCTGCAATAGGTTGGGCACGAAAAACATCCCAATCTTCTTTTTTCATACTTCGCCTTAAAAATTGGATAATCCACTTGAGATATCCTCTCATGCGCCCAATATGCATCCTGCCCATTGCGTACCGTGATCATGCCAGCTTCATTTGCACCCAGCGTTCCATCGAGGTGCGTTCCACCCTGATGCATGATCTTGGTCTTTGGAGAAAGTCGAATTTTTTGCCAGGCGCGCTGAACTGCATCGAAGAACCGGTCCGGATCTGCAACATGAATACTGCCATTGGCAATTGCCGCAAATCCTTTCAAATTTTTCGATCCTAGAACGCTCCCGATCCCTCCCCTGCCCGCTGCTCTGCCCCTGTCTATGATCACGCACGCGCCGCGAACCAAATTTTCACCTGCTTGACCAATCAGAGCAGTATGAAGGTCTTGATTATGATGCTGCGATTTGATCCATTCATCTGCCTGCCAAGTTGTAAGCCCCCAAATTTGGGGCGCATCGTGAATTTCAATATTGTCATCGACAATCATTATGTAACAAGGTTTTTCAGATTTACCTGCAACTACGACATTATCGAATCCTGCAAACTTCAACTCCGGTCCAAAGTGGCCGCCTGAATTGGCTTCGGCAACCCCTTGGTTGAAGGCATTCATGCTGCCTATCGTTACACGCCCACTGGAAGGCGCCAAGGTGGCTGAGAGAGGGCCAGCGCCTATCACAACCAGGTTTTGCTCATCATACGGTTTGGTACCAATGGGGATACGATCAAACAGAATAGCCTGATTGATTCCTTTTCCGCCTAAAAAGCTTTTCGTGAAAAGATGCGTGGATTCAAATTCGACTTTTCTGGAAGATAAATCAACCAATGCAATTTTGCCAGCATAAGAATTCTTCATCACTGCTTCCCAACCCTGATCGCATGCGGTTCACAAAACATCTGGCAAAAGGGCTCATCTTCAGTCTGGCACAGATCACAGGTTGAGGAAAGAAGAACTGTTACTTCCCCATTCTTATTATCCCGCGTGACTTGTATGGCAGAACTGTTATGGCTAAACGTTTTTGAAAAGTGAAAGGAACAAGCCATTTCGCATGCACGGCAGCCTGTACAGATAGATAGATTGATCGTAATGCTTTTTTGTAATTCAGACATTCAAAATAATCATGAATCGATCTCTTTATCTGGAGACACAACGACATATTGCTGTTCTGGTCCGGCAGGAGAGAAAATGAACAAAGCCTTTAAATCTTCATCCCCATCATTGATGATCTGGTGCGGCACAGAGGCAGGCGCAACTACCACCATTTCCGGCTCGAGTTCAATTACCTGCACTCCAATTTTTAATTGACCTTTTCCAGAAAGAATGAACCAGGTTTCCTGCTCGATTCCATGCTGGTGGGGTTCACCGGATTCACCGGGGGGAATGGTAACCATACCCAATGAAATAAGAGCAGACGTTCCATGGATAGCCGGGGAAAGCAGCACTTTCAACTGCCTATGATGAGGGGATTTCGACCAGAAGGGAGCGACCTGATCAGCTTTTACTGCAATGGGTTTGTTCGACATTTTTTCCTCTCTCGAAATTAGAGATTGTAGAATTCTTTGGCGTTTTCATTAAGCAGCATACCTGCAAATCTGAGCGCTTGTTCTTCATTGAAATATCGCCGTTCAATTTTCTCCATCAGGACGTTGGCAACAACAGCTTTGGTCATTTTGGCGCTGGCATAGGCGCCTTCCACAATCGTAAAATCGCCGCCAAACGCAAAGATTTTGTTGATCGGGATCATTTCGAGCCATTCGTTGAGAATGTTTTCAGCCCGCCAGGGAGAAATGATTGGCATCCAACACAAATTTACATAGACATTGGGGAAATTCTTCGCCAAAACAGCTGCTTCACCTGAAAACGGGTAGCCGGCATGAAGAATATCAAAACGCGCTTCGGGATATGTCAAGAACAGATTTGTGAGCAAGGTCGGATCGCTATTGCGGATATGGTTCCCATTCCCGCTTTGAAAACCAGTATGGACTTGCAGCGGGATTTTTTCATCAATTACCGAGCGAATGACCTGATGCATCATAAAATCCTGCAATTGTTTGGATTCCTGCCAAGAGAGGTTTGCACGCGGGTGTGAGAGTAGTTTTGCAAAGCACTTTTCAGCTTCTGCGTACGAACATATTTCAAAATTTAATGTGCGTT
>CAYVJI010000074.1:0-7543 GCA_964451805.1 uncultured Pelolinea sp.
ATGTTGATTAATCAATAAATCCTTTTAGGGAATCATTTGGGACTGCTACCATTGCCAGGTTTTTACAGCCATTGGGATGATGTCATTCATCTTCTGCAATGTGCGCCGGCATTATAACACGCTTAAATTTTGCCTGCAAGCTAAAAAAATACATTTTCTATCCCAAATATTCTCTCAAATTGCGGCTGCGGGTGGGATGGCGCAGTTTTCGCAGCGCTTTGGCTTCGATTTGACGGATGCGCTCGCGAGTCACATTGAAGTAATTGCTGACTTCTTCCAGCGTGTGATCTTTGCCGTCTATCAAGCCGAAGCGCAGTTCGAGCACTTGGCGCTCCCGTTCGCTCAGCGCGCCCAGCGCGTTTTGCACCTGCTCGCGCAGCATTTCCCTGGCGGCAGCATCCATGGGTTCGATCGCATCATCATCCTCGATGAAATCTCCTAATTGGCTGCTGTCTTCATCTCCAACCGGACGTTCCAGGGAGACAGGTTCCTCGGCAGATTTCAGAATGCGCTGAATCTTTAACGAGGCAGCATCCCAGCGCAGCTGCAGGTCATACGCGGGCGGGCTTCCAGTTTTCAGCGCGCGTTTGATTTTTGTGCGGTCATCTTCCGAAAGAAATTCGGATTCAAGCGCCAGGTCCTCCGCACCAGGGTCGCGCCCCAATTTTTGAACCAGCGTGCGCTGAATGCGCAGCAATTTAGAAATGGATTCAAACAAGTGCACAGGGATGCGAATGGTGCGCGCCTGTTCAGCGATATGGCGGCTGATGGATTGGCGGATCCACCAAGTGGCATACGTGCTGAATTTGAACCCGCGCGCCGGGTCGAATTTGCTGACGGCGCGCAGCAGCCCCAAGTTGCCTTCTTGGATCAAGTCCAACAAGGAAATTCCACGACCCAGGTAGCGTTTGGCGACGCTTACCACCAGACGCAGGTTGGCTTTAATGAGCGCTTGCGTAGCTTCTTCCGAAAGCTCCCCCACCCATTGGATGTTCTTTTCCAGAATTTTCTGATTGGGCAAGTGATTCAGACAAGTCTTTTCTGAAGGGAAGTTTCCTTTGTTGGTCAGGGTATCCAATAAATACAGGGCGGTCTCTTCCGGCAGAAGATAGGCAGCCAAGAAAAAGGCATACATCTCCTGAATAAAACCGGATAACAATTCAAGCCTGATCTGATCCTGCGTGCGTTCGATTTCTTTCCAGAAGGTGTCAAGATATTCGCGCGTGTAAGAAGGCTCATCGCTCAGCCAATTCTGCCGCAGGGCTTGCGCTTCAGCCAAAACCAAAGCGAAATCAGGCGGATCAAAAGCTTGGTTCGTTTGGCAAAAAGCCTTGAGGTTTTTATAGGTCTCGATCAAATCACGCATGATTTGACAGAAAAAAGAACGAAACCTTTCATCTTCCAGCTTGCCGCCATCGCGCGCAATCAGCCAATCCAACCTTTTTTTGGCCTCATTCCTGGTAGCCAGACGGAATTCCGACTCGGCGCTGAGCAAATCAATTTGCCCAATTTCTTTTAGGTACAACCTAACCGGATCCTCGGATAGTTCTATGGCGATGGTCGGGCTGACCAAAAGGTCGCTGCCATCATCCTCAACTTCCGCATCCAAACCCTCATCTGACCCCAGTATTTCCGTATCGACAGGGGTGAATATCTCCATTTCATTTTCTTCCTCTGATAATGCTTGGATATTCAAATCATCCAGATCGGATTTCAGAGAGGTTTCATCATTTCCAAAATCTGATGGGCGTTGATTGTTCTTCTTCTTGGGAGACTTGGATTTCGGCGGTTTAACCTTTTCGGTCATGAAATAATTATACTTGAGGTGTTTTTTAGTCAAGCTGCAGCGGTGCAGCCAGGACTTTATCCAAGTTCGCACGCGCTTGTATCAAGCGCATCAGATTCTTCTGCAGGGTTGACAGGTCATCTGGTTCTGAGGACTCGGTTTGCTGCTCCTGCATGAAGCGATAGCCTTTAATCTGCGCATTGACGGCGTGTTGACGAATCAGTATTAAAGTCCGGATGATATCCTCCAGTTCTTTGCTTTCGTCAACCTTTTCATTTTCTCTAAAGAAGGTAAGCGGGGGATTTTCCAGCAGACCAGCCAACTCATCCGAGATATTTTCCTGTAAATATTGATCGCTTTCGATATCGTTCTGCTTGAGTGCCATATGCAGCAAATCCAACAATTGCTGATGTTCGCTGAATTGAAAATCATTCATGCTCAAGCGTTCCAGCTTCTGGCTCTGCAGATAACGGTTGATGCGATAGAGTTGGTCTGGATTTCTGGATAGATACTGCAATACATATTTTTCCATCGCGCGGATGTTCTCGCGGCTGCCCAGTTGCGGCACATGATCCGATTCTCTCTCTGCGGAATCTTCTTCCGGCTTTGCCCGGCTTCTGCGGCTGCGCCGGTTTTGACCGGTTAGCAGCAGCAACGCGCTTTCATCCACTTGCAGAACGCGGGCAACTTGCTGCCGGTATGCATCTCGTTCAACGGGATTGGGCACGTCATTCACCAAAGGCAAGATACGTGCGGCGATTTCACTCTTGGTTTTTGGATCATTTAAATCCCTGCCTGAGATGAGGGTATCCAGAACATGCGAGATGATGGGCTTTGACTGTTCAATGATGCGTTTCCATTCCTGTCCATCTCTCAGCACAATTTCGTCGGGGTCAAGATTTTCGGGCAGGGTGCTGACGCGCAAATCGGCTTGTAAACGGGCTTCATGATGCAGGAGACCGCGCGCGTCAAACACCAGATCACTGCTGTGATCCAGGGCTTCGCGCGCTACCTCCAAACCACGCAGGGTGGCTTTCACGCCTGCCGCATCCGGATCAAGCGCCAGCACAAAACGGCGGGTATAGCGCTTGAGCTGGCGCATTTGAACTTCGGTCAGAGCGGTGCCCATGGGGGAAATGACATTTTGGAAACCCTGCTGGTGCACCACAATCACATCTAGATAACCTTCCACGATCACTGCTTGATTCTCGGCGCGTATGGCTTTGCGTGCCTTGTCCAATCCGTAGAGCAGGCTGCTTTTGTCAAACAAGGCAGTCTGGGGTGAATTAATGAATTTCGGCATTGCCTGTGGGTCAAGCACTCTGCCGCCGAATCCGCAAAGAGAGCCGCTTGCATCCCGAATTGGGAACATCAAGCGATGCCGGAAACGGTCATAGACCCCTCCATCTTCGCGTTCCGATAATAACCCCGATTCTAAAACCAACGGACGCTCATACCCTTTGTTTTCTAGATAATTTAAAACAGCCTCCCAGCTTTCTGGCGCATATCCCAAACCCCAGCGCTCGGCAGTCTCAGGCTTTACCCCGCGTTTCTCTAAATAAGCCATTGTCTGATGACCGGGCTCTGTCTGGGTGAGCTGGTAACGGTAATAAACCACCGCATCTTCCAGTATTTTGCGCAGCAAAACCAGCTTTTCATTCTCCTCGGCGCGCTGGGGGGTGAGCGGGGTTAGTTTGACCCCTGCTCTTTCAGCCAGGTTCTTAAGAGCTTCTTTAAAATCCCAGCCTTCTTTTTTCATGACGAATCGGAAAATATCGCCGCCTTCATTGCATTCGCCAAAACAGCGCCAGGTGCCCGATTCAGGAAAAACCACAAATGCGGGCGTGCGTGTGTTTGCATGAAAAGGGCAAAAGCCGGTGTAATTTTTCCCGCTTCGGCGTAGCTTAACGCTTTCTGAAACGAGGTCAACGATATCTATGCGGCTTTTGATTTCATCAATTGTGTTCATCTTGCTTATGTCAAAAAAGTAAAACCATCGGCGAGGATGGTTTTACTTTAACGGAAAAGTCTCGCAATTGCAAGCGTAGCGAGTGATTTACGCCAGCAATTTGTCTAGTTCGCCCACAAGTTTCTGGGCAATCTGATTGAGTACATCTTCCCCCAGATCATCGCTTTCAGCGCTGACGGTCACGCTGCCGTCTACCATGCTCACCACGATGTTGCAGCGCACCTCCTGCCCGTCCTGTTCGCCTATGGCTAAAACCAGGCGTGCCAGTTCACGCTTCTTCCACACGCTTAAACCTGCATTGGGGATGGCCTGCAGGGCAGCTTCGTAAACTTCCTGATCCGATTTGTTTTCGAAAATTTGTTTTAATTGAACGGATGCCATTTTTCACCTCAAATTTGATTAAAAACCTTCTAATTTGGATAAATCCGCAATCCCTTCGGCCAGACGCGATATTGTCTGCAGCAATCCCAGCCGGTTCTGGCGGAGTTTGATATCCTCATCCATCACCAGCACGGAATCGAAGAAGGTGTTGATCAGCGGCATGATTGTCAAAAGAGCATTAAGAAAAGTGGAAACGCATTGAGAGGTGCTGACGGCTTTTTGCGCATCCAATACAGCCTTATAGAGACTTCCTTCCTGTTCATGGATGAAATTACTTTCATTCACCTGGTAGGTGGCTTTCTCGCTGCGCGTGATGCGCACGCAGCGCGCATATGCCGGTAGGATCTGCTTCCAATCATCACGCTTGACCCATAGGCTTAGTTCTTTCACCTCATTTCTCGCCGTGGCAGGATCTTGACCCTGACCAGCAAGGATGGCTTTTATGACGTCGTAAGTATATCCTTCCTCCAGCAGCGCCTGTTCTAAACGCCCAACAATGAAATCCAGGCATGCCTGCTGGTGATCAGCCGTAGATTCTACCGGCTGCAACTGGGCAGCGGATTGGATACAGGTATCGATATCCAGTGAGATCTGCGCCTGCAGCAGGTTCTGCACCAAACCGATTGCGGCTCGCCGCAAACCGAACGGGTCCTTGGTGCCCGTAGGCGCCATGCCTACGCTGAACAGCCCAATGAGGGAATCCAGCCGATCGGCTAAGCCAACTGCCAATCCAGCCCGCGTGGCGGGGCTTTGATCGCCGGCATTGCGCGGCAGGTAATGCTCTTGAATGGCTTGAGCAACTGCAGAGCTTTTTCCACTGCGCAGTGCGTAATACCGTCCAATGATTCCCTGCAATGAGGTCATCTCGATCACCATTTTGGTGACCAGATCTGCTTTGCATAATTCCGCAGCTTCAAGCGCGGTTGCGCTTTCCTGAGGGTCAAGCGCCAATAGGGTGGCGATTTTCTCAGTGAGAGTAGTGATGCGTTTGCTTTTAGCCAGCATTGAACCTAACTTTGGATGAAACGTCAGCGTATCTAAATGCGGAATGAATTCATCCAGATTGTGTTTGCTGTCCTCATTGATAAAAAATGCCGCATCTGCAAAGCGCGCCTGGATTACTTCTTCATTGCCTTGTGTAACGATTTCCAGATTCTGCTTGCTGCCGTTGCAGACGGTGATGAAATGCGGCATCAATCCGCCTGAAGGCTGGGTTACCGGGAAATAGCGTTGATGTTTCTTCATCACTCCGGTGAGGACTTCTTCAGGTAAAACGAGGTGCTCAGGGGGGAAATCTCCCAGTAATGCTGTCGGGGCTTCGACCAGGCTGGATACTTCTTCCAGCAGACTTGCATCAAGGTCTGTAGCGGCTTTCTTGGTTTGCAGCAGCGCGATCACCTGCTGTTCAATTGATAGTTTGCGAGTATCCATGTCCACCTGGATGCCCTGCTGAATCAGAAAAGCGAAGTAATCGTCGATGGTGGTGATCGAAAATTCATGTGGTTCGCCGAAGCGCAAACCACGCGTAATGCGCCCCGAATTCAACCCCGCATACTGGAAAGATAGCACCTCTGAGCCATACAACGCTACCAGCCAACGGATGGGTCTGGAAAAACTCACACCGCTGGAATTCCAGCGCATAGATTTTTCAAACCGGATACGGGCGATCAATCCCACCAGTTTTTCAGGCAGAATTTTCATGGTGGCTTGACCTGGTTGATGAACAGTGGCGGTAAGGTATTTGCCGCCATCCACCTCCGTGATTTTCAGATCTTTAGGCTGCACTCCCTTGCTGCGCGCAAACCCCAGCGCGGCTTGGGTGAGCTGGCCGCTTTTGTCATAAGCACGTTCGGCGGGCGGTCCTTTGATTTCTTGGGTAAGCTCATTCTGTCTGCCCGAAAGACCTCGCGCATGCACAACCAGTCTGCGCGGCGTGGCAAATATTTGAAAACCAGCGCATGACAAGCGGTTTTCATCAAGCATTTCAGTCACCAAGGTTCGTAGCTGTTCCACCGCGTTGGATAGATCGGCGGTGGGTAGTTCCTCGGTACCGATTTCAAGCAGCAGATCAGAAGCTTCTTTTGGTTCGGATTGTGGTGCAGTTTTAACTTGGGCTTCTGTTATGGGTGTGGGTGCGCTTTGGTTTAATCCAGGCAGATTCCGCCATGGATAACCTAAAGCTTCGCGCTGTGCGATATAGGCTTCCGCACAGCGCCGCGAAAGATCGCGCATGCGCCCGAAAATCGCCTGACGTTCTGTTACGCCTACCGCGCCGCGGGTGTCCAAGATATTAAATGTATGCGAACACTTCAAGATGTAATCGTGCGCGGGCAAAATGAGACCCTTTTCTAAAGCCAGATCCGCCTCTTTTTCAAACAGATCATACATCTCATGCAGGCGTTTGATATCCGCTGTTTCAAAATAGTATTTGCTGTGCTCATATTCCCCCTGATAATTCACATCGCCATACGTCAAGAAATCGTTCCATCGTATTTTTCGAAAATCATAATTCCCCTGTAGCGCCATTGCGATGCGTTCCAAACCGTAGGTGATTTCAACAGAAACGGGTTCAAGGTTGACCCCGCCGGCTTGTTGAAAGTATGTGAACTGCGTTATTTCTTGCCCATCCAGCCAGACTTCCCACCCCAACCCCCAGGCACCCAGAGCGGGTGATTCCCAGTTGTCCTCAACAAAGCGAATGTCATGCTCATGCGGATCAATGCCCAGCGCCTGTAGGGATTGCAGGTATAGCTCTTGTGGGTTGCCCGGATCAGGTTTGAGGATCACTTGGAATTGGTAATGCTGCTGCAACCGATAAGGATTATCCCCATAACGCCCGTCATCAGGGCGGATGGAGGGTTCCACATAAGCCACGTTCCAGGGTTCTGGACCCAAAACGCGCAAAAATGTGGCAGGATTCATGGTTCCAGCCCCCACCTGGGTGTAATAAGGTTGCCAGATCAGGCAGCCCTTTTCACCCCAGAATTGCTGCAAGGTCAGCATGATAGATTGAAAATTCAATTGTTCCAGCATACATGCTCCAGTTCAAATAAAAGCGATGAATTGAGGAATTATACCAACCCCATCCCCAAGGAGAAAAAGGACTTTGTGAAATAGGATAATAATTTTGACAGTTAGATCGTTTTTGAATAAATGATGAGTTCGCAATGGATGCCGAAGAGACGGGTCCACCAGGTCGAACGGCTCCAATCGACTTCAAAATCATGCCAGTGCTGGGATTGCAATCTTTTTTCAACGGGTAAGTATTCAAGATAAGGATTAGGATCGAGGAAATACACCTTGTCTTTTTCAATAGAGAAACGCAGCAGGTTAACCCAATGCGCGCCTCCGTTTTTCCACACTTTCAGGGCTGTGACAGGTTTGCCGCTGATCAAGTTTTCTACCAC
>CAYVJI010000075.1:0-7480 GCA_964451805.1 uncultured Pelolinea sp.
CGTCTGATGCATACCAGGCCACAAACCTGTGCAATACCTGATCCATTCATGCCGGGTTAGAAGTAGAGCACCAACCTTAAACTCTTTCATCTTTTGTTGCGCTCTTTTGCACCTTTTTTCCACCATAGCCTGCATATCAATGCGTTTTTCCCAATCCACTTCATACATGCCATAAATGTCCTTGGGGTCGTGGGTGCGGTGTTTGTATACAAATTGCTCGCTCATTAAACTCTCCTTTATTGGAAATTTTGTATGGTTTTATGTATTACAACATACATAGTATAATGTGTATCATACAAAATTTTTCAACTTTAATCAAGATTTTTTAAGGTTTTGTTCCGATATTTTTATAACTAAACATTATGATAAATATCATGGTACAAGAGTTCTAAATGTTGATTTTAGCAACCTCGATTTTTGTACAAACAAGGTTTGGTATTATAAATTAATTTTATTTAAAAATTTAATTAACTTAAATTTAAAATTGACCTCTTTTTCATCAACACAACAAGCTACACAAACACATTTTTCTGGAGGTTCTATGAGATTTGAAATGAAGGATTGTGGCGGCTGCCGGACCTGCGAATTGGCTTGCGGGTTTCATCACACTGGTGTATTCAATCCGAACAAATCAAGCCTTAAGGTAATTGATCGGAATGATGGAAAACTCGGGTTTTACATAGATTTTCAGCTTTTTGACGATGAGTACGCCTTTGGCTGCGATGGCTGCCCAGAACTAGATCAACCGCTTTGTGTCCAATATTGCCATGAAGCTGCTGAACTCTTGGAAATGATCGAAGTCATCCAGGCAGAAAAGAAGAAGCAGTAATCCAATAACCAAATCCATTCGAGGAGTATCAGAATGAAAAATTCGGATGCCATCTTTTGTTATGCGGGGAATATCTTGTGGGTAAATTTAACCAACGGTGAGATAAAAACTGAACCAACACTAAAATACAGCCGCGACTGGCTCGGCTCGGGAGGAATTGCAGTCAAAATTCTCTTTGATGAATTAACACAAAATGTACAACCCTACGATCCCGAAAACATATTGATTTTCGGCACAGGGGTATTGCAGGGGACAACCGCACCGGGATCCTGCAAAATGACTGTGAGTTCATTGGGTCCAATGACTGGTGGTTGGGCTACAGGAGCTAGCGACAGCCGCATGGGCGGGAATCTCAAACGCGCCGGTTACGACCTTTTGATCATAACAGGCAAAGCCGAGAAACCAGTCTACCTCTATATTGAAGATGACAGGATTGAAATAATGAACGCAGCTTTTTTGTGGGGCAAGGATACCTGGCAGACAACGGATATGCTGCGTGCGGAATTTGGTGATCAGAACCTGAGCGTGGTTTGCATCGGTCCCGCAGGTGAAAACCTTGTGCGGGGGGCTTGCATCGTTCAGGATAAAGTGCGCGCTTTCGGCCGATGCGGAACAGGCTCTGTGATGGGGTCTAAAAATCTAAAAGCAGTCATTGCCAAAGGGAGCGGCAGCATTCGGGTAGCACAACCCGATAGATTCATGCAATCTGTCCGCAAGATTCGAGCGCGAATCGTTGATTCTACAACAGCTGAGAACTATAGGAAATTTGGCACATATAGCGCTTTTGAAGCAAAGCAAAAAGCATCTTCAATGAACTTCAAGAATTTTAGGGAAGCCATACTTCCGGATGATTTTTACAATAGCATTGATCCAAGAAAGTTGATTGAAAAATATAAAGTGAGAAGATCCAGCTTCCCTGGCTGTCCTATTGGTTGCGGCCATGTGCTTGAATTCAATGAAGGTAAATTCAAAGGATTGATGGCAGAGAAAAACCAATGGGAGGTTTTTACTTCTTTACAAACTCGTTTGGCAGTAAAAGATCCTCAATTCATGGTAAAAGCTAATGCATACGCCAACCAGATGGGTATGGATGTGGATATGTTGGGAGGTAGTATCGGTTGGGCGATCGAATGCTTCGAAAAGGGAATCATCAACGAGAATGATACTGGTGGATTGGTTCTGCACTGGGGGGATGTCGACCAGATACTCCACTTAATTGATCTGATATGTCACCGGCAAGGATTTGGCAACTTACTTGCCGAGGGGTGCGCGCGTGCCGCTGAGGCCATTGGCCGCGGCAGTGATTATTATTGTCTGCATCTTAAAAAACAAGACTTATATGAACCTCTCCGCGGAGCTATGGCTTGGGCTTTGGGCACTGTGGTTTCCACACGCGGAGGAGGACATACCACTGGAACTCCCCAAATGGAAACGATTGGCAAGATCAATCCTGAAAAAATGTCAGTATTATATAGCATTGATCCCAACGATGTTGATCCGCTTTCTTACGAAGGCAAGCCCGAGATCGTGATCTTTACCGAAGCCTTGCATCGTATAGCAAATTGCTTGGGAATCTGCCAGTTTAATACCGTCTGGGTTGATTTTGATTTTGTTGGTCTTCCCGATATGGCTGAATTATTTTCAGCAGCAACGGGGATTGAAATCAATGTTGATGATCTTAAGATCATTGCGATGCGCCAATTGAATCTTGAGAAGGTTTTCAACATCCGGCATGCTGGATTTTCTAGAGAGGATGATTTCCCCACCGCCCGCGATCTGAATGAGCCGATTCCAAGCGGTGACCTCGCTGGTTGGCGGATTGATAAAACAAAGTGGGGGGAAATGCTGGATAGATACTACATACTGCATGGGTGGGATCCGATCACCAGCTTTCCAACCCAAAAGACATTGGAAAAACTAGGCATCGGATATGCTTATCAAGCAATTTTGGAGAGAGGTCGCCAAGTTGCCAAAGAATGAATAACCATCATAGAAGAATATTAAGAAGTACAAAAGCTCACAAGAAAAGGTTTATATGCTTCCTTGCATATTGAAAGGTGCATCTACTTTTCGCATAAATGCGATAAACTAGTTTGATGTCGAATCCAACGATTTCAATCGACGACTATTTCAAGCAAGAAGGTTTAAAGTCATTCTTAGATCCTCGCAAATTTTGGGATTGGGCTCAGAATAAAATTGGTCCTGTTTCAGTTCATCAATACATGCAATTATTAGAAGGACGAGCATTAGGTGAGGGACTGGGGCAGACAACTTTTTATGATTTCATTGCCCCGCAAAAATTTTCGTTGGTTGCAAATTGTTTCGAATTTGAGCTGCTGTATGAGATCCTGGCATGGATTGAACCCCACTTGCCGCATAAAGGTTTAATCCTTGAACTCGGCTGCCACACAGGGTTAATGTCTCGTTATTTTGCTTTTACTCGGCCGAATGCAAAGATCATCGGCATAGATATAAGCCTGCCGGCAATCGAAACAGCTCAACAACTTGCTCGCCAAAAGGATTTGCGAAACCTTGAATATATCCATGCCGACCTATTAACTTCACCAGACCTGCCCGATATCCAGCCTGACTGCATTGTCACCGGGCGCGTCCTAAGCGAGGTGATGTCGAATAGAATACGCTATCAATTAAGCTGGGAGAGCATCAGTTATCCACCGATTGATGAGGATTTGGATGGGAATGCCAGGAATATATTAGATTATTGCCAGCAAATCCTTTCCCCTCAAGGTGCGCTGCTGGTGACCGAGCGAAATTCAGACTATGATCGTCTCAACCGATTATGGCAGCTCGTACATCAATGCGGTTTTTCATCTTCTGCCATGAATATTGAACCAATTAACTGGAAAGATGTTGCGGGTTCTCATCATACCTGGTTTTTTAAATGCATAAAACAAGATCAAAAGGAAATACCATTCGATCCGCTTGATCCGTTTAAAATTCCATTGAAGAAAAAACACTCGGAATTGGTTGAAAATGAAACCAGAATCCTATTCAAGGGCATGCTTGCGCTAAAGACCAGATTGTCACTTGAAATCGAATCCATTGAAAAACAATGGTCCTTTCAATTTTCTACTGGAGCTCTAGAACATATCGAAGTAGGAATCTCGCGAGAAAAACTTGGCTTTGCCTTTATCGGATCAAATTACGGCGACTATACTCTGACCCTGTGCCTGCCTGCTGAATTTGATCAAATGAAACTGGATATTCTAGAATATGCAGGCATTCTTCGAGAAAAAGGCGCGATCCAAATTTAATTGGTTACACCGCATTTATCCCCCCACAATAATATTCTTCCGATGTTGCACCACGACCATCAAACCCGCCGCTAAACTACCCAGTATCAACACTAAAATGAACACTTCTCCCCTAATCTCTTCCCAACCTGCTCCGCGTTGTGCTATCTCAAGGATAGGATCGATCATGTAATAGGTAGGAAAGATGCGCGCGAGCCATTCGGGAGCTTTGGGCACCAGTTCAAGTATGCCGGGCGCCACCAGCAGCAGCCCGCCCGCTTTGAGTGTTGCCAGCAGACTATTCATGTCTTTGATCAGCAAACCCAACAATGTCCCCAACAATGCCGCTGCCAATGCCCCCAATGCAATGATCCCCGCCAACAGCAGGGCATGCGCTCCAAAAGCTTGATTTATAGCCAGGGTCGCCAGTGAGGTTCCTAAACCCAAGCTGAAGCCCAACAATGTCTTAGCTGCCAGCACCTCGCTCCAGTCAGCCGGGGTTGTCAAGAGGGCAATAAGGGTATGCTGCTGTTTTTCCTGGATCAATGCGATTGCCGGGCTCATCACACCCCCCAACATCATTGCCATTAGAATCAGCAAAGGCAGAAGCTGATCTGCAAGATCGGTGATCTCAACCTCTCCAAGCTGCCGCACTTCAACCTGCACGTTTTGATCCAACCCCGCCATTTCAGCCACCACGTTCGTCAAAGCTGTATCCGCGATCAGGCGCTGTTTGAACCCCGTCTCCCCCCAGGTATAGACCGTGAATTCAATATGAATTCCATCCAATAAAGCCTGGTCGAATCCCTGCGGTACAACATACCCGCTTTCAATCTTGCCTATCTCCACATCTGCGATCATGTTCTCCAAAGAGTCGTAACGCTCTGTTTCTAAGTTGGTGCGTGCCATCATCAATTCAGTGAAGCGGCTCTCGAACGGATCGAAAAAACCTAGGCGTGGTTTGCCAGAAAAAACATCACCGAAAACCAATTTCAGCAATAACGAAAAAAGGATGGGCATAACCAAGGCGAAAACGATCACGAAATTTCCCGCGCTGGAGCGCAGCTCTTTGCCAAACAGAATAAGCGTGCGCCTTATTTTCATCGGAACTTCCTGCGCAGCAGCAGGATGCCGGTAGCCAGAAAAGCCAATCCACTCGCCAGCAAAACCGCCAGGTTAGCAGCTACATCATTCCAGCCCGCTCCATAGTTGAGCGCACGGTGCAGCGTATCCACTAAATAATGCGATGGGATCATACAAATCCAGCCAGAGGTCATGCTGGGGAACATTACAGCCATTCCAGGCAGCAGCAAGATCAGCAGAAACAGCATACTCCAGGCCATCACCGACATCAGTCCGCTCGCAAAAGCGGCAATGAAAAATGCGATTCCGCTAACCAGCAGGCTTCCGATCAGCAACGTGGCGACCAGAATAGCCGGTGAAATCATAAGCTTACCCGTGACGGCTGCCAGCAGACATACTTCCACAAACGCCAACCCAATTCCCATAACCATTTTGGCTCTGAAAAACTGGCCGGTTTTCAGCGGTGTAACCAGAATAGCGTTCGCCGTACCGCGGGTCATCTCTTCACTGATCAGATTTGCCAGCCCGATCAATTCGATCGAAAATACCATCATCAGCAGCAGCGGCAGCATGCGGTCTCTCAGAGCAATCGGTTCACCGATGCCCATCAGGTCGGGACCGAGCACAATCACCCGATCTTCCACATTGATCTGCTTTTTCAAGGAAGAAATGTGAAGATTGTTCAATCCGGCGGTGAAAATATCCAATATGGCTTGTTTCAAGTCCGGGGTTGCACCAGGTGCGCTGTAGACCGGTATGGTCAGCTCTTCTCCAGCTGCCATGGCATCCAGCATGGCTTGCGTCAGGCTCAGACCAACCTTGTAATCGCCTGCCTGCACGACCTGCAGCATTTGCTCCTCAGATTCCATAAGGTCAGCATCCAGAGCATCGCTTAGAAAAGCTCTCATTTCCGCCCCAACATCCGGCTGCAGATACAAAGCCGCCGGCAGGCTATCATCCGGTTTAGATGGCATGAGATAATACATGGCCGTAAAGGCGGTTAACCCCAGCAATGTGATCACTGCCAGGAACTGATTACGAAAGAATAGCTTCACATCCTTTTCGATCAAAGCCCACATCATGCCAGCAATCTCCGTCCGGTCATCTGAATGAAAATATCCTCCAAGGTAGCTTCTTCGGTGTGTGCAGTGAGTATTTTTCCGCTGGCAAGAACGTTCTGCAATTCAAGCGATACATTTCCGTCATCCAAAGCGATGTTGTGCGTTTGAGTTTGTCCGTCATCCCCAACCGTCTCAACCTTCAGCGAGCGTTTGCCAAAACGTTGCTTCAGCACGGCTGGCCGGTCAAGCGCGGCGATCTTGCCTTGATTAATGAAAGCCACCCTGTGAGAGAGTTTATCCGCTTCCATCATGTCATGCGTGGTCAGGAATACCGCGCAGCCCCGTTCGGCTGCCTCACGAATGATGGTATGAATGGTCTGGGAGGATACAGGATCCAAACCATCCGTCGGCTCATCCAGAAACAGGACACGCGGCTGGTTGATCAGGGCACGCGCCAGCATCAAGCGCTGCTTCATACCCTTGGAGTAATTTGCCACGCGCTCTTTTTCTCGCCCTTTTAAACCCACCTTTTCCAGCAGCTCCATTGCGTCAAATTGCCGCAATCCAAACAGCCGCGCGAATAGTTGCAGGTTTTCCACCGCGCTCATCTCTTCGTAAAGGTTGGCATTCTCAAAAGAGATCCCCAAGAATTGCTGGACTTGCTTAGCATACTGTCGCATATCCTTGCCCAGCACAATGGCGCTGCCCCGCTGAGGCTGCAGCTGGCCGGTCAGGATGCGCACCGCAGTGGTCTTGCCGGCGCCGTTTGGACCAAGAAAGCCAAACACTTCCCCCTCTTCAACCTCAAAGCTGATGCCATCCACGGCAGTCTGTTTTCCATAGGAAAAAGTCAGGTCCTGAGCGATAATTGCAGATTGTGCCATGGTTCATCTCCATTGAAATGCGTGAAACAAGCCAGGATTATAATCCCGAGCTTCGATCTGCAGCAGTACCAACCCGACCTGCTTATCGGTAAATTTTTTGGAATACCAGAATCTCAATACTTCAATTGATATGAGGAAGAAAACTGCGCTTTTTTTTATTTGACTGTTTGCCAGTTCTAAATTTTCGATCCTATGCTGGTCTGCTTTTACTATATTGGTTTAATGCATCCTGCAATTCCTGTTTCTTTTTCTCTTCTAAGAACGAAGCCTGAATTGCATTCTCGCAAATCCTGTTTAAATCTTTTTTGCTCAATCCCAACTCGCGCTGCGCCGCCAGAAAATTCTCGTTCATGTACCCGCCAAAATAAG
>CAYVJI010000076.1:0-7352 GCA_964451805.1 uncultured Pelolinea sp.
ACGTTGGGAATATATCCCACCGGCAGGCGTATGCTGCTCGAGGGTTTTAGGGCGCAGGCGTTTAAGCCCATGCCAGTCAACAGCAGTAGGATTGCGTTTTTCCAGTAAGTTTTCATTGTGTTCATCCTCCTTTTTTTTTAATCCATCTTCCAGCGCAGCAGGCGTTTCTCCAGCCACAGCACCAGGGAATACAGCGTCACCGCCAGGCACACCAGCGTCAACACGCCCACAAAAACCAAAGCCGTGTCGTATTGCCCGCGCCCCACGTTGATCAAGAACCCCAGCCCGCGGTCGGCGCCTACCAGTTCCCCTACCACTGCGCCGATCACCGAAAGGGTGGCGCCGATGCGCAGTCCGCCCAGCAGCACCGGCAGGGCGGCTGGCAGTTCCAGCATGCTCAGCATTTGCCAACGCGTTGCGTGCAGTGAACGCATCAGGTCGCGCAGATTTTCCGGCACCGCCCGCAGGCCAACCACCGTGTTTACCAAAACCGGAAAGAATACCGTCAGAGCGCAGATCAGCACCTTGGAAAAGATGCCTGCCCCGAACCAGATCACCAGCAGCGGCGCGATCGCCACGGTAGGGATCGCCTGGCTGGCAACCAGAAAGGGCTGCAGCACCTTCTCCAGCAGTCGCGATTTCGCCAGCGCGTAACCCAGCAGGCTGGCCAGCACAACCCCGCTCAGCAGCCCGCTCAGCACTTCCAGCAGGGTGGCGGCGCTGTGGTACAGCAGCGAACCGTCCGCCAGCGCCCGCAGCCAGCGCTCCGCCACCTGTACGGGAGCAGGCAGGATGAAAGCCGGCAGGTCCAGCAGTCGCACCAAGCCTTCCCAGATGAAGAGGAAGGCTGCCAGGCTCATCAGCAGGCCGGCGCCGCGCCATGTTCGCTTGCGAAGTCCTATGTATGTTTCTTTTTTCATTGAAAAAGAAAAACCTCGAAAGTCATAACGATTTCGAGGCGGGTAAGGTAATAATGGTACCTTCTTTTATCCGGACTGTACCGTCGACCCCGGAATTGCACCGGATCTGCGCATTTCAGCGCTCGTGGGTTGTCACCACCGATCGGGAATCGGGAACTTTGTTCCCTCACCCTGCCCCGAAGGATATGCTTAGATTGTAAGAGCCTTTCTTTCAATCGTCAAGCAAATTAATTGTTAGAATAATTTTATTCTTACTGCTTGTGAAAATTCATTTTTTCAATCAACATAAATCTTGTTTAATATATTTTCACATTCATTTGTTGATTGACATTGCCTAATCTGATGGATAATCTTTTGATTCTGGATTATTCCAATAACCTTCTGTAATATAGGCATTACATTGTTGGGATCATGGATTGCTAACATAAAGATTATTTCAACTTCGATTTTATTTTCCAGACTTCCTCCCATCTCAGAGAAAATAACAGGATTGTGTAATCTTGCAACTGCAATTGCGGTTTTTAACACATGCACTGAATCAGTGTGTGGTATGGCAAAGCCACCGCACAGTGTTTTCAATCCCGTAGGATATTTGATTTCGCGTTCGAGTACTCCATTCAAAAAGTTCTCGGTTACATATCCTTTTAAAAGGAGTAGATCGGCAAGGTTACAAATAGCAGATTCTTTATCATTAACCTCTAGATTGAGGTTAATCAGGTCAGCGGAAAACATTCTCATTGCTCTAAAAGTCGGACTCTCCCTGTTAGAGAGGCAAAAATGTAAATCATGGCAGTCTTTTCCACAACTTCGCAATTCTCGAAAGCTTCAGGCATGTTTCTACCGACTGCTACCATGCCATGATTTCTAACAAGAGCTGCTTTATTTTGTTTTCCCAAGGCTTCAACGATGTGATCTGCTAATTCTTGGGTACCGCTTTTTCCATATTTTGCTACTGGAATTGGCCGATCACCAACAGAAAAATACATTTCATCCAAGCAGTACGGTATAGGGGTTCCGTTTACAGCTAACGCAGTTGCATATATGGAATGGGAATGGACAATTGAACGAATATCATCACGATTGCGATAAATACTCGCATGCATTAATATTTCACTCGAGGGTTTCATTTCCCCGCTGATCTTATTGCCATTCATATCACATGTAATTAATTCTTGTGGTTGTAGCGAATCATAGGGGGCGCCGCTTGGAGTGATGATGATAATTTGTCGCTCTTGGATGACCGAACTAATATTGCCTGCCGTTCCCACTACATATCCTTTGCTTAACATCTGTCTCGCAGTAAAAATTATTTCTTCTCTGATCTTTTGTTCCAATTCATCCTTTTTTTCCATTTTTTCCTCTTTCTTCTGTATCGAAATTTAGCATAACTTTTATTCCAGTTTTGTTTTCTGCTATTGCAAATGCCTTTTCCCATTCCTCAAAAGGCAAAATATGAGAAACAATACTGTTGATCTTTTGATGAATTTGTGGCATCAAATCAAGCGCTAAAGAAAAAGACGACGACCTACTAGATTTGGATCCTAACAAGCTCAATTCATTGGCAAGAAAATATTTCCTTATGTCAATCTCTACGGGATTTTGCGAATCACCAACCGCGATTAACTTGCCTAGGGGTTTTAGAGAATCTAAACAATGGATCATAGCAGTTGGATTGCCCGAGCATTCAAAAGCAATATCAGCTAATTTATTGGAATCTGCGCTTTCTGGAACCAAATGTCCGCCTTCAAGAATCCAAATATCGGCAATATCTTGTTTCTTAATAATTTGCAATCTATGCTGGCTATGGGTCGTGCCAACCACAATGACTTTCGCTCCAATATAATTCGCTAAAATCGCAATGAGAATTCCCATCGTTCCAGGGCCAAACACGATGACTCTTTGATTCTTTTCCACCTTGGCTATTTCCAGAACGGCATGTACGGCGCATGCTAAGGGTTCAGCTAAAGCTGCGATTTTAAGATCTATTCCTGAGGGGATTTTGTGAATATATCTGCAAGGCATCATAAGGAATTCAGCAAAACATCCATTTGCCCTCGAACCAATCCCTTTCCTTTCCGCACAGAGATTAACGAATCCTTTTTCACAATACGAACAATGCCCACAGACAGAAAATGTCGTTTCAAAAACAACTGGTTGGCCTACCTCAAGGAATTCGCTACTCGGAAAGACCTCATGTATGATGCCTGAACCTTCATGACCTATTATTATTGGCAGTGAAAAATGATCGTCATTTTTTAGGTCGCGTTTGTATGAATCAATATCAAAACCGCAAATACCTGCATATTTCATCTTAACGATGGCACAATCTTCTGCCAATTCAGGTTTTGTGCATTCACAATATTGAACATCCTTTTTTTCAGTGCTCGCACGAACCAATGCTCTCATTTTTTTAATTTCTGGATTTTTATGGAGTAACTATGAGTTTCAACTCTTCGCCATTTTTGACTTTTTCAATTCCATCAGTGAGATTTTCCAAGGCAATTGTTCCGGTAATGTAATTCGATGGATCTATTCTTTTCCGATGGATTAAATCTAAGGATTCGACAAAGTGTCGGGGGGAATATCCAATGGTTCCGATCACATTGATATCATTGTAGTGAATAAAATTACCATTAAGACCTACTATTGGATTGTCTTTTGGAAGTCCTGCGAATAATAATAAAATCCCGCCTCTCTTAACCAGCTGCAATCCTTCTTCAACGATTTTCGTGGAAGGAGCGGCACAAATAACAATATCTGCGCCGAGGGTTTGTGTTTCTTCTTTTACTTTTTCAGCCAGACTGGTTTTATTCGAATCGATGATGAAATCTGCCCCGAAATTTTGAGCAAATTTCAAACGTTGCTCTGAAATCTCTGATTGAATTACTTTTTTCGCACCTCGAATTTTAGCAACTTCAACATGCATGCATCCAATGGGCCCTGCCCCAATGACAGCTACAATATCACCACTCTTCGTGTTGCACAATTCATGTGCTTTGTACACAGAAGATAGGGGTTCTGCTAAAGTTGCTTCTTGTGAAGTTAAATCCTGCGGGACTTTGCAAACTGATCCATGGGAGATAGCTTTTCCGATGACATGCATATATTCTGCAAAACCGCCTGGATGCATTCCCCCAAAGTCTTCCTCGTGCAAGCAAAGATACTGCTGTCCTCTCTGACAAAAATAACACTTTCCACAAGGAATGATTGGTCCAACTGCTATGCGGTCGCCAATCTCTAGATTACTTACATCTTTTCCTTTTTCGGTAATTGTACCGACCACCTCATGTCCAATGATTGTATTTGGTTTGACATATGAAGTACCTTTGTAATAAGTCCTGACATCAGACCCACAAATAGCGCATGCGTTGACTTGAATTACTACTCCATCATCTTCGCATTTGGGCATCGGGATTTCTTCAATTTCGATGTTTTCAATTCCTCGGTAGATTGCAGCTTTCATTGCTTACACCTCTTTTATTTTCATAAAAAGGGTTGTTTTATAAACAACCCTTTTTGTCTAATCCATTATGCAAATAATTTTGCGATCAAAGTCAATATCCAAGCCGGCCATTCCGCTCCCGTTGTCACACCGGTGACGCCAAGTACTCCTGAGGTCAAATCAGGCATCTGGTATTGAATTGCAGTGGCAACTTTCGTCAGCAATGGTGCCATCGCTGTAGAAACCCACAGAATAATCGGTAAAGTAATTAAACCGTTTATCAATGCCTTTACGATGTTTCCGTTAGCTAATCCAACTGCAATTGCTACATACCAAATTGTTGCATCAAGGGTGCCTATCGGCAAAACACCATTTCCCGGAAGTATTGTGCTGATCAGTATGAAATATGGAAGTAGCAGTAATCCAGTCGCCAACACAGAGGAATCTCCCATTAGTACTGCTGCATCCAATCCCAGATATATTTCACGGTTCTTGAATTTCTTAGTCACAAAATCACGGGCGCCTTCCGAAATGGGCAATAGACCTTCTACCAAGATCGATACCATCTTTGGCATCAAATAGAATCCCAAACCCACTTTCACACCTGTCAGCAGGATATCTTTGATTGTCATTCCGCCAAGAATTGCCAGCAGAACTCCGATCAGGAATCCCATTACTGGCACTTCTCCAAAGATACCAAATCGCTTTCTGATGGATTCTTGGTCTGCTTTTAAATTTTTCAAAAATGGGATTTTATCCAAGATCCAATTTACTGGATATTGAATGATTCCCATGCTAATGACTTCGCCATGTGGAATACTGACTCCTGGGTATCCCCAATATTTCTGAACCATGGGGGCAAAGAAATCTGCTGCTTTTAATAGGATCACAAAGTACACAACAGCCAGAATCACTGAAATCACGATATTATCCGTGATGAAATAGGCATAAGCAGCCATAAGTGTCATGTGCCAATAGTTCCAAAAATCAATATCGAGGGTTTTTGTTAGATTTAGAACAATCAATATGATATTGACTACGAAAATCACACCTACTACAATCGGAACTAGCGGTGTCGACCAACCAATAGCTGCAGGCAAGCCCCATCCTACATCAATAAATTCAAGGTCTTTTATGCCAAAGCGCTCAATCATCATGGAAGCTGGTGTGCTAAATGTAGGGTAAAGCAGACTCCAAATCGCAAGGTCAATTCCAGCCAATCCCATCCCTACGAACAATCCTGCTCGAAACGCCTTTGCGACTTTTAGCCCAACAATCAAACCAAAAAGAAAAATGATGATGGGCACAAATACAAAAGCGCCAGCATTGATTACATAATCATAGATATTTTTTAAAATCTCCATTTTGTTTCCTTTCTCTGGTATATGAATTTTTATTTACAAAATCGAATAGTCCATTTACCTCCTTTTTCCTAGTGGAATTTATTTTTTTAATTGATGGATAATTTTTTCGTCCAATTCATTGGCACCAATGCCAGTCAAGTATGGCATACCATTAAAAAATGGGATTTGAAGATCTGGCGGTTTTTGAACGGTGGCAACGATCAGATTTGGTGGATTAACTTCAACAATTGCAGGGATTTCTGATGCCATACAACATGAGATTTTTACCTGTATTCCTTCTTTTTCACACAGTTCCCGAATTCTTACAGCAACGGCAGTACTCGTTGCAACTCCGGCACCGCAAGACACCAGTACAATTTTTGAATCAACCATTGATTCACCTCATTTGCTGATTGTTTTTTCTTGACACTTAGTAGCATTTCACATAATAATAAATAAGTTGATTTCTTCTAATAATATAGAATGAATAGCAAGAATCAATCAATTAGCAATATATCTAACAAGTTATAGGTTTTTTTCTACCAATGGATGACTCAAATCAATTAATTTTCAATTCGGATAAAGACCTCGAAAGCAGCAGGATTCTTTCAGTATGGTTGGAACGAAGTGGAGTGAAGCGGAAAACGATACTTAATGAAATAAACAAGGGAGATTGGGGGGGTCACTCCATTGGAATTAAATCCTTTCAAAACTGGACCTCGTTTGGTGATTCGGCTAAACGAATTAGCGGTCCAAACATGGAAATAACTGGGAAAAGAGTTGTCGCTGTTGTAAATTGGTTTTTTGCCGAACACCAACATCGTGCCAACTCAATCATTAATTCGGTAGAATTACAGCGCTTCATTACAATCTATGATGATATTCCCGTTATCAACCAATTACAGCTTCATCGAATTCTACATGACCTCGAGGTCGAATTGGGTGAGAGGAAGATTGAAATTCCTGTTAATTCTGATTGGAAAAAACAATTTTCTCATCAGACTTTATATGCCTATGTCATGGATAATTATTGGACAATTCGAGCTACCTCAAAATATGAATTAGCGCTCTCAGGTTTTAATGAGGAGGATATGAAAGACTGGGGTTTTTGGCATCGCTTATCCGCCAATACAAGGGGGATATCCAAGTTTTCGTTAAATAGCCCAATTCGTTCATTAAGAGGTTGCTATGCAAATACTTATTACCACAACCAGTTATTGCGGTTTTTATCTGACACAAAACAGCTTTTCACAAAGCAGGATTCCCGCTATTTATCGCTTCTGAATTTGATGAAGTCTTTTCCTGACTTTGAAAGAATTTGGAGTGAAACCCAGTTTAATAATCATCCAGAAGGTCTTTCGACCTCTATTGGTTATCCAGTACCCTTCTTCATGCCGGATGAATCATTGCTCTGGATGATGGAATTCAGTTCAATAATTTCAAATCAAAACAATCTAAGGATGGTTATTTGGTCTCCATTGAACAAAGAGACCACTCAGTATCTTGCACTTCTCTCTCAATCAAAAATAATGAATGAGTACTCGAAATCGGCTTTTTTCATAGAGGAATATGCGAAATACTTCACAGAAGAACAAAGGTTTGCATTGGGGGTATGCTGATCGTGAAATAATTATGTTTTTCATTTTT
>CAYVJI010000077.1:0-6793 GCA_964451805.1 uncultured Pelolinea sp.
AGGTGCGTTCGATCTCCACTGCCCGATTGGTGAACAAGATTGGCGAACTCGACCGTGCTCAGATGCAGCACATTGCGCAGGCACTGCGCATCGTGCTGAACTTGGATTAGGAAACTGCCTGTTATGTAGGGCGGATATACCTATCCGCCGCCCTGCTTATCTTCGCGCATTGTAGGGTGGATATCCCTATCCACCATCCCCTTTATCATCGCGCTTTTTATGTCAGCCATCTCAGTTCCCCGCTTTCCCATCGAACACGGTTCTCTGCCCGCCTCCTTTGCTCCTTCTATGTGATAAAAATAATATAATACATGTACTGATGCGCTTCAAAAATTTTATCCTTTGATTTTCCCAGGAGGGACCCGTATGCCTCAGTTGAACCTAACCGATCCGGAAAAACAGGAGATCATCCGCTACCTCGAAGCCGGTAAGCCGCTTCCTGAAAAATATCGCTTCCTTCTTTTTGGCGAAAAACGCGAGGTGGAGCTGGTCTGGAATGGCAAGACCAATGAGGTCTGTAACATCGTCTTGCCCTTTCAGGTCATCGAGCAGGTGGATGAGCCGCGCGCTGAAAAACCGCAGGATGCCGCCTTCCAGTTAGACCTGTTCGACGCCCGCGGACGCCAGCTTAAAGGTTGGACCAACAAGCTCATCTGGGGCGACAACAAGCTTATCCTCTCCAGCCTCAAGAACGGCCCCCTGCGCGAGGAGATCGAAGCCCAGGGCGGCATCAAGCTCATCTACATTGACCCGCCCTTTGATGTCGGCGCGGATTTCTCGATGGATATTGAGATTGGCGAAGATACCTTTACCAAGAAGCCCAATATTCTTGAAGAGATCGCCTATAGAGACACTTGGGGGCGCGGCGCTGATAGTTTTATTTCCATGATTTATGAGCGCCTGATGCTCATGCGCGACCTGTTAGCTGAGGATGGCAGTATTTATGTTCATTGTGACTGGCGGGTAAGTGGGTATTTAAGATTATTACTTGATGAAATATTTGGTAATAATCAATTCCAGCGAGAAATCATTTGGTCAATAGAGACTTCTTCTGGATATAAATCTCAAGCAGATAATTGGATTAGAGGTCATGACACTATTTTTTATTACTCAAAATCTTGCCAAGTGACTTTTAACAAAGAATTTCTTCCTTTAGATTATAGAACTTTAAATCGTTATGATAAAAAAGATAAGGATGGTAAAAAATATAAAATTTATCATAATAAGGATGGCACTGAACGAATTGTCTATCTTGAATCCTCAAAAGGTCGATCTGTAACTGATTGTTGGACTGATATTATTGGTTTTCAAACTGTAAATCGATCTGGGGAATATTTAAATTATCCTACGCAAAAGCCAGAAACACTTCTTGAAAGAATAGTAAATGCTTCTACTAATCAAAGTGATTTAATTGCTGACTTTTTTGCCGGTTCCGGCACCACTGCCGCCGTGGCGGAAAAACTTGGCCGCAAGTGGATCTGCTCCGACCTGGGCAAGTTTGCCATTCACACCACCCGCAAGCGCCTGATTCAGGTGCAGCGTGAACTGAGATCTCAGGGCAGGGGCTACCGCGCTTTTGAGATCCTCAACCTCGGCAAATACGAGCGCCAGCATTATGTCGGCGTCAATCCCAACCTGCGCGATGAAGAAAAGCGTCTTCAATTGGAAAAGAAGGAAGCCGATTTTCTGGATTTGATCTTGCGCGCTTACCAGGCCGAGAAAGTCGCGGGGTTCTCCACCTTCCATGGCAAAAAAGCCGGTCGCATGGTTTCGGTCGGTCCGGTCAATTTGCCGGTCACCCGTTTGTATGTCGAAGATGTCATTCTCGAATGCCGCCGCAAACACATCACCCGCGTGGATATCCTCGGCTTCGAATTTGAGATGGGGCTTTTCCCCAACATTGTCGATGAAGCCAGGCACAAGGGCATTGATATTGCTCCCAAATACATCCCCGCTGAGGTATTTGATAAGCGTGCCGTGGAAAAGAACCAGGTCGTGTTCCATGATGTAGCCTATATCGAAGTGAAACCCCACCTCAAGAAAAACTCTCTGGCGGTGGAACTGACCGATTTTTCTGTTTTCTACTCGCAGGATTCGATCACCTACGCCGAAGAGACGCTCAAAAACAAAGCCAGCAAGATCGTCGTGGAAAAAGGTCAGATCATCAAGGTCAGCAAAGACAAGCATGGGATTGTCAGCCGTGAGGTGTTGACCAAGAAATGGGAGGATTGGATCGATTATTGGGCGGTGGATTTCAATTTTGAGAACAAACGTGAGATCATCCGCGTCAAGCGTGCCGATCCCGCGCAGGCCGGCCTTCCGCGTCTGGAGCAGCATCGCCAGTCATCCCTGCCCGAGTATGAGGAAGTGTGGACCGGCGAGTACATTTTTGAGAATGAATGGCAGTCTTTTCGCACCAAGAAAGATCGTTCTCTGGAATTGAAGAGTGTCTTTCATGAATGTGCTCCCGGTCGGCGCAAGATCGCCGTCAAAGTGGTCGATATCTTCGGCAACGACACCATGACCATTATCGATGTCAACGTAGGAGGGAAATGAAATGGCGGAGATTAAGGTTCTCCAGCAAAGCGTTTCTATTCTGACAATCAGGGAAACGGACTATATCTGTATCACCGATATTGCCCGTTACAGGAATCCGGACCACACGGATGATCTCATCAGGAATTGGCTGAGAAACAGGAACACCATCGAGTATCTGGGCATTTGGGAGCAGTTGAACAACCCGGATTTTAATCCCGTCGAATTCGACGGGTTTAGAAAACAAGCCGGCTTGAACAGTTTCACCCTCTCTCCAAAACTGTGGCTGGAAAGAACAAATGCCATTGGCATCATCTCGAAATCCGGCCGCTATGGCGGGACGTATGCCCACAAGGATATCGCCTTTGAATTTGCTTCTTGGATTTCGGTAGAATTCAAACTGTATCTGATCAAGGAGTTTCAACGCTTAAAAGAGGACGAGCGCAGGCTGCTTGGCTGGGATATCCGCAGGAATCTGGCCAAAATTAATTACCGCATTCATACCGATGCGGTTAAGGAAAATTTGATCCCTCCTGAATTAACCCAAACGCAGGCCAATCTTGTTTATGCAAATGAAGCGGATGTTCTCAATATGGCGCTTTTCGGCATGACCGCCAAACAGTGGCGTGAATCCCATTCCGGGGTGAAAGGCAATATCCGTGATATGGCCAATATTTCCCAGTTGGTCTGTTTGTCCAATCTGGAAAATCTTAACGCGCTTTTTATCTCAGAAAAAATACCGCAATCTGAAAGGTTGCTGAGATTAAACCGCATCGCGATTCAGCAGATGAAATTATTGTCAGGTGATTCCGCGATTGCGCGAATAGAAAAAGGAGGGCAATAACATGGCGCTTCACGCTGATTTTCCGTCCTCGCCGCATGCGGTTCTTGATCCATCCATTCGCTGGTTCCCGGCAGATGAAAGCTTGCGTGATACAAGTTATGATAAGTTAATGCCGCCCTTGGTGGCTTCCCTGCGCAAGGAGGTCAATCAATGGCGGGGCAGCGCCTATGCCGGTGCGTCCGCTACCAGCCGCAGTTTGCTGCATTGGTGGTTCGCCGGGAAGCACATGCTTCCCACCTTAGAAGGACCTCTGGCGGAATTTCAATACTACTTTGCTCAGCGCGAGGCGCTTGAAACCATCGTGTACCTGTATGATGTTCTGAAGGTGAAAGACAAGTATGATCTCATCCGTTTTGATAGCAGCGGCATGCTTTCCTCTGGAATGTTCATGGAAGACTGGCGCCGCTTCGTGGTCAAGATGGCTACCGGTTCGGGCAAGACCAAGGTGCTCAGTCTTGTGCTTGCTTGGAGTTACTTTCACAAGCTCTATGAGCCCGGCTCCGATCTGGCGCGCAACTTCCTCGTCATTACTCCCAACATCATCGTCTTAGACCGTGTTTACCGTGACTTTCAGGGCTTGAATATCTTTTTCCAGGACCCCATCTTGCCGCACAATGGCTATGACGGGCATGATTGGCGCAATGATTTCCAGCTCACCTTGCATGTGCAGGATAATGTCAACATCACCCGTCAGACCGGCAATATTTTTCTTACCAATATTCATCGTGTCTACGCCGGCAATGAAACCCTGCCATCTGCGCAGGATGAGAATACCAGGGAATATTTCCTCGGCTCAAAACCGGTTGCCGCCGCCACCGAAAGCAAGGTTGATTTGGGGATGATCGTGCGCGATATTGATGAACTCGTGATCTTGAATGATGAAGCCCATCATATTCATGATGAGCGCATGGCTTGGTTTAAATCCATTCAGGATATTCACAACCGCCTTAAGCAGAAAGATAAATTTCTGTCCTTGCAGGTGGATGTCACCGCCACGCCCAAGCACAACAATGGCGCCATATTTGTGCAGACAATTGCCGATTACCCTCTGGTAGAAGCCATCTATCAGAACGTGGTCAAGCATCCTGTTCTGCCGGATGCCCCCAGCCGCTCAAAACTGTTGGAAAAGCAGAGTGCCAGATACACAGAAAAGTATGCCGATTACATTCATTTGGGGGTGATTGAATGGCGTAAGGCCTATGCTGAGCATATTAAGCTGCGCAAAAAAGCGGTTCTGTTCATTATGACTGACAATACCCGCAACTGTGACGATGTCAAGGATTTTCTAGAAGAACGCTATCCCGACCTGAAAGATGCGGTATTGGTGATTCACACCAAAGAAAATGGTGATATTTCGGAAAGCACCACCGGCAGAAGCAAAGAGGAAATGGACTTTCTCAGAAAACAGGCCAATGAGATTGACAGCCTGCAGAGCCCCTATAAAGCCATCGTGTCTGTCATGGTACTCAAAGAGGGTTGGGATGTCCGCAATGTCACCACGATTGTCGGTTTGAGGCCCTATGGTGCGCCATCCAACATCCTCCCCGAGCAGACGCTTGGTCGTGGATTGCGCAAAATGTATCCCGGCGATCTGGAAGAATATGTCAGTGTGGTTGGCACCGATGCTTTCATGGAATTTGTCGAAAGCATTCAGAATGAGGGAGTCATCCTTGAACGGCGGCCGATGGGTCAGTCAGCCAAGCCCAATACTCCCATTGTCATCGAGGTTGATCATGAGAACGTTAAAAAGGACCTTGAAAAACTCGATATCAAGATCCCCGTTCTCACGCCGCGCATCTATCGTGAATACAAGCATCTTTCTGATCTGAACGTTGAGCAGCTGGATTTTCAAGAAGTTGTCTATCACCAATATAGTGATGAAGAAAAACGCCAGATTGTCTTTAAAGATATCACTACCGGTGAAATTTCTCATGTGACTGAATTGGATGCATCCGGCGTGGTGGATGTTCAAAGTGTGATTGCCTTTTTCGCCCAAACCATCATGAATGATCTGCGGCTTGTCAGTGGCTACGATGTGCTTTATGGCAAGGTCAAAGCCTTTATTCGCGATGAGCTGTTTGGTCGCTCGATTGAATTGGAAGATGCCAATACCCTCAGGAATTTATCGGAACTGGTCGCCACGCGTACTATCATTGAAACATTCAAGCGAGCCATAAATAATCTGACGATCCAGGATAAGGGAGATGCGGAAATCCGCGATTACATTAAACTAAAGAATACTCGCCCATTCATGGCGAAGGAGCAGGTTTACCTGGTCCCCAAGCAAAGCGTCTTTAATCGCATAATCGGGGATAGTCATTTTGAACTGCAGTTTGCCAGTTTCCTCGATTCATGCAGTGATGTGATTTCCTATGCCAAGAATTACTGGGCAGTGAATTTCAAGCTTGATTATGTCAATGCGGATGGAGATATCTCCAATTACTATCCCGACTTCATCGTTAAAGTGACCGAAAACAAGGTGGTGATTGTAGAAACCAAAGGCCAGGAAGACTTGGATGTCCCTTTAAAGATGGATCGTCTCAGTCAATGGTGTCAGGATATCAATCGCGTGCAGGATATTGTCAAGTTTGACTATCTCTATGTTGACCAAGAGAGCTTTGAGAAATATCACCCTTCGTCTTTCAAGGAGGTCATTGATTCATTTATTGAATATAAGAAGTAGCAGTCAATAATTTGTTAGGGAAGAAACAATCACAAGGTTGGTGAATATTTATTGTGATGAGGGCTGCCACTTAAAACATGACCATCTGAATGTCATGGTATTGGGTGCTATTTGGTGTCTCGCAGAAAAAGTTCCGATAATGCATAGATGCAAAGAACCATTGAGTCTAAGGGCGTACTTTTAAGCATCAGTCGCCCAATCGGGTGACGTCAGATCTCTTTCTACGCATGGTAGATGAGGCTGCCAATATAATAAATCAATTAATGAGAAATGCAATACCGAAATCTGAATGAAAATTTCATTGGAAAAATAAAATCCGCACTTTTTTTCAACGGATAAATCCTAAACTGCTAGCCTATATCTTTCCCACAAACCCCATCTCCATCGCCACCTGCGTCACCGCCCGCTGCATCATCACCCGTTCGCTCTCTTCCCTGTCCATCGTCGGGTTTCCCTTTCCCAGCCCCGCCAATTTAAGGATATAAACCGCTGCCTGCACTCTTGTCTTTTGTTCCCCCTCGCGCAGCGCTTCAGCCAAAGTTTCAATGGCCTGCTCCACCAGCTCGTTCAGCCGGTCAATGTGCAGCTCTCGCAGGGCGGTCCTTCTCATCGTCAGCGCGTTCATGAAACCCGCATCGTGGTTGCGCCATCTGTTGATCACCTGCCGTGAAACTCCCACCTGCGTTGCGATCTCCCCGTCCGTCAAGCCTATCATCGCCAGCTCGATCGCT
>CAYVJI010000078.1:0-5944 GCA_964451805.1 uncultured Pelolinea sp.
GAAGTGATTTCATTGCCGGGAGAATCGGTCATTTTCTCAACACCGGCTGCTACAGCAATTTCAATCTCACCAGAGGCGACTGCCAGCAGGGCAGCTCGAAAAGCAGCAGAACCTGAACTGCAAGCGGATTCCACGCGCAAGGCTTCCTTTCCGCGCGCACCTACCCAATCTGCAATATATGTACCTAGATGCTGCTGTTCATTGGCGGCTGAAGACATCATATTCCCAACATACAATCCATCAAAATGTTCAAGACCAGCGTCATTCATGGCAGCTAAAATTGCATCGCCTGCCAATTCCCGCAGGGATTTATCCCAGTGCTCGCCAATTTTTGTGCATCCAATTCCGATGACAGCAACTTTTTGCATTTTCTCTCCAGGTTTGTCAGCTCAAGTCCATATTATAAGTACAATTACTCTCACGAACTATCGTCTCCATTTGAAAGAAGGCAATATGATCTATGATATTACGGTGCCAATTTCGAGCATTACACCTGTGTGGGAGGGCGACGCACGGGTAGTGATTCATAGGGACTCAACCATCAGCCAGGGGGTGGATTTCAACGTCTCACGGATCGAAATGAGCCTGCACTGCGGTACGCATGTGGATGCGCCATACCATGTGGCGGAAGATGGAATGACCGTTGATCAAATACCTCTCGAACATCTGGTTGGCAGCGCACAGGTCATTCAAGTGGCTGAGGATGTCAACCGAATCAACACAGACATTCTGGCGGGAACAGGCATCCAGAAAGGAATTCGGCGGTTACTGATCAAAACCCGGAATTCAACAAACCGGCGGAATGAAAATCTCCCTTTCTCTAATGAATTCACTGCTCTGGATGCGGGCGCAGCCGATTACCTGGCAGCGCAGGATTTGAAATTGGTCGGGATCGATGGCATTTCCATCGCTATCATGGACGATCTAACAACTCCACATGCCCTCCTATTGAAAGCTGGAATTGTGATTTTAGAAAATGTCCAATTGATAGATGTACCAACCGGAATCTATGAACTATTCTGCCTGCCGCTGAAAGTGGTTGGCATGGATGGAGCGCCAGCACGCGCCATCCTCATGTCATGATTGCTTCAGCTTGGCACGGGCAAAGTGTAACCGCCATCCACAACAATGATCTGACCACGGATCATATCCGCAAGCGGGCTGCACAGAAACGCCACAACATTGGCGATATCCTGCGGAGTCACCAATCGTCCGGCGGGAGTATTAGTGATTGCACGCGGGATGACGTTATCATCCTGCATGAAGCTAAAGTGCTGGAGGGCATCCGTTTCCACAATGCCAGGCGAGACGGCATTGACAGCGATCTGTTTGGGAGCCAACTCCACAGCCAGATAACGCACTAAGGCATTCAAGGCGGCTTTGCTGGCACCGACCGCCACATAATCCGGCAGAACCCTTTCAGCGCCAGGACTGGTAACAGCCACGATCTTGCCGCCGGTCTTCTTTGCCATTAAAGGAACAGCATGCTGGGCGGCAAACAAGAAAGAACGCGCATTTACATTGATGGTATGCTCCCAACCGGATTCTTTCTGCGCGAGAGCAGGTCGGTTGAAGCCGGAAGCCGCATTGGCAATGAAGAAATCCAATGCCCCAAATTGCTGTTCAATTTGGTCAAAGAGGACGCGCAAGCCTTCCATTTTGCCGATATTGGCACGCGTCACCAGCGTTTTGCGACCCATAGCGCGGATTTGCGCGGCAAGTTCCTCGGCGGGAGCTTGATTATGTACATAGTTAATGATGAGATGTGCTCCAAGCGAAGCCAGGTGATGGGCGATCACGCGACCAATTCCACGGCTGGAACCGGTGACCAAGGCGATTTTTTCGTGAAAATCAAAGGGATCATACGACATGCAAATTCCTCCAAGACCGCATCAATTATATAACGCTAAATATGAACAATGAGAACTCGCCTGATGATGTCATTAATAAAAATCTAATTCTATTTTGATGGAGTTATTAGGCAATTGCCAGAATTAAATTGATATACTGATTCATTGAACGAAATACAAAAAGAGCAGGTGTGCTATGGCGGAAGAAAACCATTCAACAATTGAAAACATCATCATTCTTGGAACCGGACCCGCTGGGCTGGCGGCAGCACTGTATGCGGCACGCGCAGACCTTAAACCATTGCTGCTGACCGGCACCGAAATCGGCGGTCAAGCAGCACTGACAGACCGCATTGAAAATTATCCAGGTTTTCCGGAGGGGGTGGGTGGAGCGGAACTAGCTGACTTGTTCCAGAAGAATGCCGAGAGGTTTGGAGCCAGGCTGGAATATGATACGGCAACCGAGGTCGATCTTTCCCAACGGCCTTTCACGATCAAGACCTACAGCAAGGAATTCCAGGCACGCACGCTGATCATCACCACGGGAGCCAGCCCGAACAAATTGAATGTTCGAGGTGAAAAAGAGCTGCGCGGAAAAGGCGTATCCTACTGCGCGACGTGTGACGGATGGTTTTTTAAGAATAAAGATGTAGCAGTGGTGGGCGGCGGGGACAGCGCGTTGGAGGAAGCCATTTTTTTGACACGCTATGCCAAAACCGTCACCATCATTCACCGGCGCGATGAGCTGCGAGCGGGTGCGATTTTGCAAAAGCGGGCGAAAAACAATCCGAAAATATCCTTCATCTGGAACAGCGTGGTAGAGGAAATTCAAGGAAGTGAGGGCGTTGAGAGGTTGAAACTGAAGAATGTCAAGGATGGAAACACAGAAATGTTTGAAACCTCAGGCATTTTTGTTTTCATCGGGCACAACCCAAACACTCAATTATTCAAAGGACAGTTGGAAATTGACAAACAGGGCTACTTGATTGTGGATCAGCTCATGAACACCAATGTGGCAGGGGTGTTCGCGGCGGGAGAAGTGTGCGATGCACACTTCCGGCAGGTGATCACCTCCGCGGGCATGGGAGCAGCGGCTGCAATCAGCGCCACGCGCCTGTTGGAGAGCGAAGCGGATTAGAAAGAGTTATTTAAAAAAAAGCTGCTCTTTTTAATAGAGCAGCATCTTTTTTAACTCAAAAAGCATTTTTATGGTGCCTGGGTTACGGCAGCGCCTATGCCGGACCAGCTGAAAACACGCGGAGTTGAGGCAGAACCGGCTGGTACCCAGATGGCATCCCCACCGGCAGTTGTGCCAGATTGGCGGACAGGCTGCACCCACCAGCGAATGACGTGGGGACTGCTATCAGCCGGGCGGAAGCTGGCGGGGATGGTGTACTTGGTATCCACGGCGTAATCCACCAGTTTTTTGCCCTGGCCTTCGGTCAGGTCTTCAATGGTCACAGCGTAAGATTCATTTTCACGCATACCGGGGATGGCAGCCCATTGCAACGTGACAGTGTCATTGCTGGCAGAGAAAACCGCTCCATCCGCCGGCAGCAGAAGATTGGCGGCAGCATAAGGCGGAGGATTGGTGGCAGTAGGGGTGGGACCAGCGGTTGGCAGCCTTTCGCAAAGTGGAATGATCAAGAGTTGACCACTATAAATATTGTCTGATGTCAAACCGTTATAGGTTTTAATAGATTCAATAGTTACGTTGTAGTTGGCGGCAATACCGCTCAAAGTGTCATTTTCACCTACGCGAATCTCAAATTTTTCACAAGCCGCATCAGTTGCCTGACCGATGCTGAATGTGCTGGTGGCCATGGGAGAGGCAGTGGGGGTGGGCTGCGGGATGAGCAATGTTTGACCGACACTTAGCAGCGAGCAACTGGCATCAATGTTATTCAGATCGGTGATGCTCTTGACGGTGACGTTGTGATAGTACGCAATCGATAGGCAGTCGTCATTGGCTTGCACCACATATTCAATAGGAGGCAGAGGAGTAAAGGTGGGCATGGGCGTTTCGGTCATGGTCGGGGTGGGGCTTTGCTCGAAAGTGGGCGAGGGGCTAAGCGTGGCGGTAGGCTGCTGGGGCGCGACCTGACCGGTACCGCGCAGCACCAGGAAAATCAAACCACCCCCGATAGCCAGCACTACAAAAAGCAACCCCAACGCGAGCGGGAGGCTGAGTGTGAATTCGGGCAGCTTCTGTGAACCAACTGCGCGGGTGGGTTTAGTGGTCACGCGGGTTGTGAAGGTGCGACCGCAAACCAAGCAACGAGTGGCGTTTTCCGGTATCTTGGTGCCGCAGGTGGGACAAAGCATCACAGAAGAAGGTTTTTGGTTGGGATTCTTCATTGGGTATTTCCTGTGTTTTTAAACCGCATCATTATACCATCCGCAGGCGGGGCGAAATTCTTCTCAAATCCAGGTAAGATTAGCATATGCCGCAACAAGAAAAACTTGGCATGTATATCCATATTCCATTTTGCAGAACACGCTGCAATTACTGCGATTTTAACACATATGCCGGCAAGGAATACCTCATCGATGAGTATATTGAATGCCTGGTCAAAGAGATCAAACTGCTGGGGGAGGTGTGCGATTCTGGAAGCAGTCTGCAAAGCATGTATTTTGGCGGTGGAACACCCAACCTGCTAAAGGCTTCTCAATTTGATCGTGTGATCAACGAAATCAAGCGAAAATACCGTTTCTATAAGACGATTGAAATCAGCAGCGAAGCCAACCCTGGCATGCTTTCGAAGGATTATCTGAAAGACCTGCATAACCTGGGTTTGCAGCGCCTCAGCTTAGGGATGCAGTCCGCCCATGTAGAGGAATTGAAATTGTTAGGACGCTATCACACTTTTCAGGATGTAGTCGAGAGCGTGCGAACCGCCCGGCTGGCAGGTTTCGAAAATATCAACATAGACCTGATCTACGGCGTGCCGCGTCAAACTCTAGAAATGTTTCAGGAATCCGTGCAGAAAGCCTTATCGTTGGAGACAGAACACCTATCCATCTATTGCCTAACGATCGAAAAAGGAACACCCCTGGAGCGGATGGTGAAGACGGGACAAATTCCAAACCCTGATGCTGACCTCGGCGCGGATATGTACGAATGGGTCATGGAGCGGCTGGAAGACGCGGGATTCATCCAATACGAGATCTCAAACTGGGCGATGCATGAAAAGTACTTTTGCGTGCACAACCTGCTGTATTGGCGCAACCAGGTTTATTTAGGATTCGGGGCGGGAGCGCATAGCCATTTTAGGGGCAGGCGATGGGCAAATGTTCCCCAAATTGAAGCATATATCCAAAAAATGCAACAAGCAAGCCAAGCAGCAGAATTCAGCCCGCCGGCTACAGAGGAAATCATTTCGTTATGCCCAATCGATCAAATCCAGGAAACCATGATGATGGGATTGCGCCTGGTGGAAGAAGGAGTCTCGGACAGGGATTTCAAAGCTAAATTCGGCAAACACATCAAAGACCTCTTCCCGAAAGAGATTGATTTCCTTACAGGAAATGACCTGCTGGAAGAAGACAGAGCGGGCAATGATATCCGCTACCGATTATCCCAACGCGGAAAGATGCTGGGCAATCCGGTTTTCATGCGTTTTGTGGGGGATTGAAGCAAGATACTCAGACCACCCGGACCGAAATATGGTGTACTTTGATGGAGGTGGCATCCTGGGAGGAGGGAGTACACCAGCGATAAAGCCACTTGGCATCCTGCGAGCGCATGTTCACGCAGCCGTGGCTCATGGTCCTGCCAAAATTGTTATGCCAATAGGTGCCATGCAGGGCATAGCCGCGCATTTCAAAATATAGCACCCATGGAACGCCGGGCAGTTCGTATGCCTCTGCGTCTGAACGCAGGGTGCCATCACCCATGTGCACGGAAGGATTCTTGCTGCGGATGAGGTGATCGCCCTTGGGGGTGTCAGTGGGGATGTCCTCGGGGTTGATGGATGTAAAAGGCAAACCGGTAGAAACCTGGCACTCTTTTACTTGATTATCCCCTTCAAAAGCACGCAGCCTTTGAAAGTCGATGGAAATCTCAATGCTTTTTTCACGCGGATCAAGCTCGG
>CAYVJI010000079.1:0-5473 GCA_964451805.1 uncultured Pelolinea sp.
TTGATGTTTCTGTCGTTTTGCCTCCCGATACGGACACACCACAATTAGAATTTGAATTGTCAATTATTCCAGAAATCACCCATAAGATCAACCAATCTGGCGAAATTATGAGTCCGGAAAAAGTTGCAGATTGCATCATCAACGGCATAAAACACAGGAAATTTACGATAATCCCTGGATTCGAGGGAAAATTGCTTTATCTGTTTGCCCCGATTTTCGGTAGATACTTTTACCATTTCGCAGTTCAGCAAGCCAAGAAAAGTATGGATAAATAGTCATTTGCTCATGATTTTTTTATTCTTTTCTTCTGGAACCCTTTTTGATAATAAATGCTATACTGCTTTGCACAAATTTCACGAGGTGATATGAAAAAAGATTTCATTGCAATTAACGATTATTCGGCTGAAGATTTACAGAAGATACTCGATCATGCACTCCTGCTGAAGAAAGAATTCTTCAAAAAAGGCAACCCTCCTCTCTTGAAGGGTAAAGTCCTGGCAATGATTTTTAATAAACCCAGCTTGCGCACACGCATCAGTTTTGATATGGCTATGCGCCATTTGGGTGGTGATGCACTCTTTATTTCTCCAGATGAAATAGGATTGGGAAAACGTGAATCTATAGCTGATGTTGCCAGGGTGCTTTCTGGATACGTCAGTGCAATCATGGCGCGTGTTTTTTCCCACGAACATGTGATTGAATTGGCGAAATGGTCCAGCATCCCAGTAATTAATGGTCTAAGTGATTACAACCACCCCTGCCAAGCATTGGCGGATGTGCTTACCATTTATGAACATTTTGGGCATCTCAGTGGAATACATGTATCATTTATAGGGGATGGAAATAATGTTGCTGTATCTCTGCTGCATGCCTGTGCAAAACTCGGAATGGATTTTTCCATCGCATCTCCTGAAGGATATGATCTTGATCCGAGCGCTTTGCTCAGCGCAGAAAAAATTGCTCAAAAAAGCGGTGTCACTATCCGAACTTTGCGCGATCCGCATGAAGCTGTGGTGGAAAGCGATGTGGTTTATACCGATACCTGGACAAGCATGGGGCAAGAAAAAGAGTCTGAAAAACGCATGCAGATCTTTCCGCCTTATCAAGTGAATCATGAATTGTTAAAATCCGCAAAATCGAACGCGATTGTCATGCATTGCCTGCCTGCTCATCGCGGTCAAGAATTGACAGATGAAGTTGCCGATGGTCCTCAATCAATGATATTTCCACAGGCGCACAATCGTCTGCATGCTCAAAAAGCGATCTTAGTGGATTTATTAGGATAGGTTCTTTATGAAAACTTCTGAATATATTGCTTTGTCCGATCGATATGGAGCTCATAACTACAAACCTCTCGATGTGATTATTAAGCGTGGTGAAGGAGTGTGGGTTTATGATGTTGAAGGAAACCGGTACCTGGATTGTCTTAGTGCTTATAGCGCACTCAATCAAGGTCATGTCCATCCAAAGATTTTGGCTACTCTGCAGGAACAAGCAAAAAAATTAACCCTGACTTCCCGCGCTTTTCGCAATGATCAATTGCCTCTCCTGTATAAAGAATTATCAGACTTGACTGGATATGAAATGTCCATTCTCATGAACAGCGGCGCAGAGGCAGTGGAAACTGCTATTAAAATCGCCCGTAAGTGGGCTTATCAGATCAAAGGAATTCCAGCGGAAAAAGCAGAGATTATTGTCGCGGATGGCAATTTTCATGGACGCACGATCACGATAATTTCATTTTCAAGTGAACCGTTATACCGAGATGATTTTGGTCCGTTCACCCCGGGTTTTATCAATGTTGAGTATGGGAATATCGAATCCCTGGAACATGCCGTCACAGAGAATACTGCAGGAATAATGCTTGAACCAATTCAAGGAGAAAGCGGCGTAATCATCCCCCCCTCAGGTTATTTGCGAAAAGTAAGTGAGTTATGCAAGAGAAACAATATCCTCTTTATTGCGGACGAAATCCAAACCGGTCTTGGCAGAACTGGAAAACTGTTTGCCTGCGATCATGAAGAAGTAAAACCAGATGTCATGATCATCGGTAAAGCATTAGCAGGAGGGTTTTACCCCGTTTCGGCTGTATTATCGTCTGTAAAAATCCTTGGCCTTTTTAAACCCGGTGAACATGGTTCCACCTTCGGCGGCAATCCACTCGGTGCTGCAGTCGCTCGGACATCATTGAAAGTTTTAGTAGAAGAAGGATTGATAGATAACGCCGCTGAGATGGGAGAATATTTTTCAGATCAGTTGGCCGAATTACCCCAAAAGAATATCCATGAAATCCGTTCACGTGGTTTGTTGATTGGCGTTGATATCAAAACAGAATCGGGGCAAGCCCGTGCATATTGTGAAGCGCTGCAGAAAAAAGGAATTTTAGCCAAGGAAACTCATGAGAAAACCATCCGGTTTGCACCACCCTTGATCATCAATAAGCAAATTATTGATTGGGCAATACCGAAAATTCGAGAAGTCCTGACCAACTGATTTTTCTATTTGATATACTAAAGGGCATGCAATGCTTTACAAAAATTGTCGCTACTATTGGACCAAGCAGCAATAATAAAGAGATATTAACCGAGATGTTTCAAGCAGGTATGGATATCGCCCGCTTGAATTTTTCACACGGCTCGCATTCTTCCCACCTTTCTGTCATCAAATTATTACGAGATATATCGCATGATCTGAATAAACCAATCGCCATCCTCCAGGATTTGCAGGGACCAAAATTACGTATAGGTACTTTGCCAAAAAAGGGTGTTATTTTGCAAGCTGGAGAGGTCATCCGCATGGAATTGGATACCGATCATCGTCCGATAGATTTCATTAACGGTGATCAAAAAACAATTTTGATGGAAATTCCTGATATCCTGCACTGCCTTTCAATTGGCGGAATAGTCTTGCTGGATGACGGGAAACTTGAATTAGAAATCATGGAAATTTACGAGCGTGGTTTTGTCGCAAAAGTTATTTTAGGAGGAATTCTTACTTCAAACAAAGGTGTCAACTTGCCCGGCACCAACTTGGATATCCCAGGTTTTACTGAAAAAGACAAGACTGATCTTTTATTTGGCTTAGAAAACCAGGTTGATGCAATTGCCATCTCGTTTGTCCGTGATCGAGAGGATATCATTTGCGTGAGGGATTTCATCGAAGAACATAATTCTTCAATGAAAAATCTGCCTCTCATCGCTAAATTCGAGTTGCCATCTGCTATCAAAAATCTCGACCGCATTCTGGAAGTAACAGATGGGGTAATGGTTGCCAGGGGTGATCTGGGAGTAGAAACCTCACCCGCTTTCGTGCCCGTTATTCAAAAAGAGATCATTCAAGCTGCAAACCGAAAAAACAAATTGGTCATTACAGCTACACAGATGTTGGACTCGATGATTGAAAATCCTCGCCCTACCCGCGCTGAGGCATCTGATGTAGCTAATGCAATCTTTGATGGCACTGATGCAATCATGTTATCCGGAGAATCAGCTAGTGGAAAATATCCAATTGAAAGTGTACGCATGATGCACGCAATAGCAATTGAAGCTGAAAAACATATTTCTGAATGGGGTCATTTTTTTTCACCTTCAATCGAGAGGAATCAAGAAGATGCCTTTGCCATAGCAGTTGCAGCCAGAGAATTGGCTCACGATCGTGAGGTTACCGGTATTGCTGTTTTCACTCAATCCGGGCGATCTGCCTTGCTTCAATCAAAAGCTCATCCTCAAGTCCCTATTCTTGCTTTTACACCTTATGAAGAGACCTACCGTAGAATGGCATTGTATTGGGGTGTAATTCCGCATCTCGTTCCTTTTTCAAATTCATTGGAAGATATGATCCATCATGTAGAGGATGCGTTACTTGACTCAACTTCGATGCAGCCAGGTCAAAAAGTTGTATTGATCTCAGGATTCCCCATTGGAGCTATGCGCTCCACCAACTTGGCATATCTGCACACGCTTGGCAGCTTAGATTAATTCGTTCTACTGAAAGCTTGCATTAATTTTATCGAGAGAATTACGATCTGGTCTTATTTTTTCTGACGCAAGGCGATTCAACGGTTCTTTTGCTAAAGAGTATTGCTCAAAAATGGTCGGTGCATGCGGGTCAACATAAATCAATCCTGTGATCAACCAATTCCTTCGTATGGCTTGTTCTAACATTCTGATTGCTTCCGTTCTATTGGTTGGATCATACTCCCGCTCCAATTTTTTAAACACAATCACAGATCCATCATGCATTGTTACTTCACGCAGTGTACCTTTTTCAAAGTCCTCCACTGTAATTTCTTCGCGGGGTAAAACAAACTCAACTTCATGCAATGGTGCTTCATGACCTTTTCCCCAGGAATAAGAATGCATAGAGTAATCCTGGTTATTGAAGGTGACACATGGACTGATTATGTCCAGCACAGCAGTCCCTTCATGACTGATAGCAGCTTTAATCAGTTCTTTCACTTGTTTGGGATCTCCTGCAAAGGAGCGTGCAACAAATGATGCATTGGCAGCGATGGCTTCCAATGCAATATCTACTGGCAGATATGGATTCTCGCCTTGTCGTTTTAATTTCAATCCTTTTTCCGCCGTTGCCGAAAATTGCCCTTTGGTCAAACCATATACACCATTATTTTCCACGATATAAACCAAGGGCAGGTTCCTGCGAGCTAAATGTTTGAACTGACTCAATCCAATATTGGCAGTATCACCATCTCCGCTTATTCCAATCCCTTTCAAACTTAGATCCGCAAATAAAGCACCTTCTGCTAACGAAGGCATGCGACCGTGTAGACCATTAAAACCAAACGATTTATTCAAAAAATATGCAGTAGACTTACTTGAACAACCTATGCCACTGAATTTGACAATTTTTTCAGGTTGTATTTCCAATTCGAAACAAGCCGAAATTATCATGTTGGAAATGGAATTGTGCCCGCAACCCTTACACAAAGTTGTTGGCAAACCAAGGTAATCAGCACGCGCATAACCAACTGCGTTGGGATAAGAACGTTTGATATCCACATTCATTTTTCAGTCTCCAACGGCGAAATTTTTTCAAATTCGTTCACAATCCATTCTGCACTTAGGGGTAAACCATTGCAACGGGCTATGCTCAATAATCGATCAGCACAATTCGGAAATTTCATTGCAAGAAGATCTTTCATTTGCCCATCACGGTTGGCCTCTACCACAAATACATGCTGATGCCTTACTAAAAAATCTATTATCACATCAGAAAATGGCAAGGCTTTTACACATAGATAATCAATTTCAATCCCTTTGTCTTTTAGTATATGGATGCTTTCCAATACAGGTATGTGCGTAGAACCGTACGTGAGAAATCCAACATCGTTGTGATTATGTTCGCGGATTTCGGGTTGAGGTATCAAGCTTTTTGCCTTTTGAAATTTCTTCTTTAGTCTCAGAAGATTTTTTTCCCAATCCTGATCATCTTCACTGTAATGTGCAAATTCATC
>CAYVJI010000080.1:0-4921 GCA_964451805.1 uncultured Pelolinea sp.
TTTCACCAGTTTCTATTTGATCTCTCGCTATAATTTGCATTTATGGCTCCAATCCCTGTTTCCAGCCATGCCGGCATTACCCGCCCAGATCATTGGAACGGTTTCGGTTGTACTGGTTACCATGGCGATTTGCGCGCTGCTGGCATTCACCATTGAGCGCATTGCCTATAAACCATTGCGTGAAGCGCCCCGTATTTCCGCGCTCATCACCGCTATTGGTATCTCTTTTTTCCTTGAATATTTTGGGGCTTTGAATTTTGTCTTTACAGCCAATTACATTACTTATAAGAGACCTTTTGCCGTTACAAGCTGGTTCATTGGTCCAAATGGTTTTGGAGCTCTAGAATCTGGTGTAGCTCCTCCAGAGAACAGCATCATCTTTTCAAGCATTTTTGTAATCATCGTGCTAGCATCTCTGCTTTTGCTGTTGGTTCTGCAGTACATTGTCAAACGCACCAAGATCGGGAAAGCCATGCGGGCAGTCGCTTATGATAAACCCACCGCACGTTTGATGGGCATCAATTCTGACGCTGTGATCTCCATTACATTTGGTCTAGGTGCAGCCTTGGCTGGCGCTGCTGGTGTGCTGTATGCGATCGCTTTTCCGCAAGTATTCTTCTCAATGGGCATCATCCCCGGACTGAAAGCCTTCGTGGCTGCCGTAGTGGGCGGCATTGGTAGCATCCCGGGCGCCTTTTTGGGTGCTCTGATCATGGGGCAAGCGGAAACTCTCAGCGCGGCATATATCTCCACACCCATGCGCGATGCGATTGCCTTTAGCCTATTGATCATCGTCCTATTGATCCGTCCGAAAGGTATTTTGGGCGAAATTTCCAGCGAGAAGGTTTAGGTGAGCAAAATGAAAAAAATTAAACCAACCACAATCTTCTTCCTCCTGGGCGCAATTGTCCTCTTTGGTGTTACTCAATATCTGATCAACCTGGGCATCATCAACTCCTTCTGGAATACGATTATCCGTCTGGCAGGCGTGATGGCTATTGTCAGCTTGGGATTGAACTTGATTTATGGTTTCAACGGTCAATTCTCGTTGGGACAGTTTGGATTTTATGCCATTGGTGCATATGTCGCAGCAGATATCACATACCGCTGGACAGTCCTGGATAGTGCGCTGGGTTTGACAATTTTGCTTATGGTTGCACTATTCGTCGGCGCCATGATCATGCTCATTAGAAGCGTTGTCTCTAAAATTCGAGGAATGGATACACTTTCAGCATTTGCACTATATCTAGCCGCTGTTTTGGGAGCAATCCTGGTTGCTGTAAGACTTGGCCGGCTGCTCGATGGTCCTGTAACCCTATCCCTTAGCCTTCTACCCGAGAATATCGGTTTGACCGTGGTTTACTTACTCGCCGTCCTCCTGGGCGGCGTTATTGCGGCAGAAGTTAGTTTCCTGTTCGGTCTGCCTGTGTTGACACTCGGTTCAGATTATTTCGGCATAGCAACCTTAGGTTTTACGATCATTATTAAAGTGCTGCTGGACAACACTGATACCATGTTGGGTTTTGAAGAAATGAAGGGCGCGCGCGGCATGATCGGTATTCCCAAGATCACCACCTGGGTGTGGGTATTTGTTTTTCTCTTTATGACCATCGTGATCATACGCAATCTGTTGAATTCCAGTTATGGGCGTGCGATTGTATCCGTGAGAGAGGATGAAATTGCTGCCACAGCCATGGGTATCGATGTGGCATACTATAAAACCATCACCTTCGTGATCGGCAGTCTATTTGCTGGATTGGCCGGCGGTTTGTACGCTCATATCAACGGCTTCTTGCATCCAAACAGCTTCAGTTTCATCAAATCTTTTGATCCCTTGATCATTGTTGTGTTCGGTGGTTTGGGCAGCGTGACCGGCACAGTGGTTGCATCTTTTGGTTGGGCGCTAGTGCTGGAAGGTGTGCTGCGGCTAGCACTGCCGGAGGGCTTTGAAACCTGGCGTTTTGTAGTTTACCCGCTGATGTTGCTGGTGATGATGCTGTTGAAACCCAACGGATTGTTTGGCAATTTTGAAATTCCCTTCATTCGTGCCGTCATCCCGCCATTGAAAAAGAAATCAACCGGCTCAAAACCTTCAAAGGAGGTGGCATGATGGCGAACAACAATGGCAAAACACCCATCCTTGAACTGAAAAAGTTATGCCGCTATTTTGGAGGCTTGAAAGCTGTCCATGAAGTTGATTTGGTTCTGGAACCGCATGCTTTGAATGGTTTGATTGGCCCCAATGGTTCAGGCAAGACCACGATTTTTAACGTCATTACCGGTATTTACGAACCCAGCGGCGGAGAGGTGATTTTTGAAAGCCAGAACATCGGTGGCTTGGACCCATTTGTGATCAACCAAATGGGAATCGCGCGTACCTTTCAGAACATTCGCCTCTTCCCCAATCTAACCGTCCTGGATAATGTCCGCATCGCTTACCACCCACATGCCGGCTATGGCATGCAGGATGCCATTATGCGCACCAAACTATATGATCAAAAAGAAAGGGAATTGACGGAAAAAGCGCAGGAATTCCTCAATGTGTTCAATCTGCAAGATCGCCAAGCAGAAATAGCCCGCAATCTACCCTATGGCGAGCAAAGACGATTGGAAATCGCACGTGCTCTGGCTTCTAATCCCAAGGTGCTGCTTTTAGACGAACCCGCCGCAGGCATGAATCCGAAAGAGGTCGTCACCCTAATGGAGCTGATCCATTTCATCCGCGATAAATTTAATCTCACGGTTCTTCTAATTGAGCATCAAATGAGGGTGGTCATGGGAATCTGCGAAAAGATCACCGTGATGGATTTCGGTGAAGTCATTGCCCGCGGAACTCCAAATGAAGTGCAGAAGAACAGCCGCGTGATTGAAGCTTATTTGGGTCTTGGCGCAACGGAACTTTCCAAGAAATACCTGAAGGAGAAACGGCAATGATGCTTGAAGTTGATAAAATCAATGTATTCTATGGCGCCATCCATGCATTAACCGATATCAGTTTCAATGTTGAAGAAGGCGAAATCGTGGCGTTGATCGGCGCGAACGGCGCTGGCAAAAGCACCACTCTCAAGACACTATCAGGCTTGCTCCGACCAACCGAGGGGAGTATTTCTTTCCTAGGAGAAGAAATCACACGCGTGCCGGCGGAAGCAATCGTGCAAAAAGGCATTGTGCAGGTGCCTGAAGGGCGCAAAATCTTTGCCCCATTGACCGTTTTAGAAAACTTGGAAATGGGCGCTTTTCTGCAAGAAGACAATGGTCAGATCGAATGCGATTTGCGCGGGATTTTTGACCGTTTTCCACGCCTTAAAGAACGTCGCAACCAACTCGGCGGAACCCTCTCAGGTGGTGAACAGCAGATGTTGGCTATTGCACGCGGTCTAATGGCTCACCCCAAGCTCATGCTGTTGGATGAACCATCCATGGGATTGGCTCCTGTTCTGGTCGAGCAGATCTTTGAAATCATACGCGAGATCAACAAACAGGGAACCAGTATCTTGCTTGTCGAACAAAATGCAAAGATGGCATTATCGATCGCAGATCGCGCGTATGTATTGGAAACCGGCAATGTTGTATTAAAAGGAGCAGCCCGGGATGTTATGGAAGACCCAATGGTTATCGAAGCTTATCTGGGTGGTAAATAGAGAGGAGTAACATTATGACCACAATTAAAAAAGTCCTTTTTTTCTTTGTCCTGCCCTTTATCGCGACTCTCCTTTACCAACCTTCAACTTTGAGTAAGGCATTTAATGTAATTGCAGCGGTAGCGGTTTTTTTCCTAATTATTGGCGCTTTGCTATGGCGGGGCTCTTCCAGGGCATTGACATTCATGATCTTTCTAAACGGCATGAACGTGGTTGTGCGCATGATGATGTTATTGTCAACATCAAATACAGAAGCGGGTGGATTCAATCCTTCCTATACTATTTTTGGATTGGCAGGATTGGCGCTATCCTTTTATTTGATGCTTAGATTAGACAAGGTAGATGTAAGACAGCACATGACGCGCACTTGATCATTAAGTCTCCTCCATCTAAAAGCCGGTTATCACCGGCTTTTTTTATGAAAGGGAATTAACAACAATATAATATGCGCATAATCAGCTGTTAAAGTTTTTCTTGTATAAATAAGATATGGAAAAACCAAGGGTCTTGTTTCTTTGCAGTGGGAATTCAGCACGCAGCCAGATGGCTGAAGCGCTGCTGCGCAAAGCTGCCGGCGATCGATTTGAAGTCCACAGCGCCGGCCTTGAACCAACTGTCATTCATCCATTGACGATCAAAGTGCTTGAGGAAATAGGCATCGACACCCGCCAGCAGTATGCCAAATCGTTAAATGTTTATCTTGGGAAAATGCATTTCAGTTTCTTGATCACAGTATGCAGCAAGGCTGAAGAGCGCTGTCCAATCTTCCCGGGCGTCGGGCAGCGGCTGCATTGGCCTTTCGATGATCCGGCTGCTTTTGAAGGCAGTCAAGAGCAAAGACTGGCATTTTTCCGTTCAATCCGTGATCAGATCGCTCAGAAAATCGATGCATGGCTCATATCGATCTCTTGATTTCACTCACCATACTTTCTAAGTAACAAGATATTTGATATCGGGTGACGAAACCTTCATCTGCGTCATTTTTTCCGATACAATCGGAGCATGCCGGATTTCATTTCTATCCAGGATGTTTCTTTCTTTTATCCACCAGTCAACGAGGTAGAGCAGCTTGTTCTCTCCCATATTCACATCACGATTACAGCGGGTGAATTCGTCGCTCTGATCGGCGCCAATGGTAGCGGGAAAAGCACACTGGCCAAATTGCTTAATGCCCTTTTGCTGCCCACCTCCGGCAAGGTCTTGATCGCAGGTTTGGATACCCGCGATCATGGAAACCATGCCCGCATTCGAACGCAAATTGGCATGATTTTTCAGAAACC
>CAYVJI010000081.1:0-1555 GCA_964451805.1 uncultured Pelolinea sp.
TCAGGATCACAATCAAAAATGAAGGCATGAAGATTCCGATGGTGGCTGCCACAGCTCCCGGTAGACCGGCGATCACATAGCCAATAAAAGTGGCAGTGGTTGAGATGGGGCCCGGTACAATCTGTCCAGCGGCAACCGCGTCCAGCATCTGTTGGTAGGTGAGCCAATGCTGGCTGTTGACCACTTCCCGCTGAATGAATGCGATTAGAACATAAGTACTCCCAAACAGCAATGCGCCAACTTTGAGAAAGAATAGGAAGACCTGCGAAATAAGAATTTTTGAAGCGGGATTGATGGTTGCTGTGATGGAATTGGAGAACGGCAGTCCAACCACCAATGGCAAGAAATTGGCAATCGATTGGGAATATAGCAGCATAGCAGCTAAACCGCCAGCCAATATGATGTAGATCTCTTCAATCCCGAATAAGGCAGCCGTAAGGCTGGCAGCCACGATTAAAACCGTTTTCAGATCAGAGAATGAAGGTTTGCCCAGACGCAGGAAAGCGCTGGTCAGTATGGCTGCGACTACGGGATTGATGCCGATAAATATTCCCTTTACTTCCGGCAGGTTGCCAAATTGCGTATAGATAATAGCCAATGCCAGACTGATCAGGGAGCCCGGTAAGATAAATCCGATGCCGCCGGCCAGTAATCCAAAGAAACCAGCGCGGATATATCCTAAGTGAGCAGCCATTTCGGTGGCATTTGGACCGGGTACAATGTTGGTGGCAGCCAGCATTTCAAGAAAATATTCTTGAGAAACCCACTTGCGCTTATGGACAGCTTCTGCTTCCATCATGCCGATCGTCGCGGCAGGACCCCCAAACCCAACTGTTCCAAGTTTGATGAAAAGACCGGCAATTTCCAGCAGTCTCGAAGATTTTTTCAATGAATTTAACAAACCTCAGCGCAATCCTGCCAGAATTTTTTCTTTCGTCAAGGGAAGGTCACGAAACCAAACGCCTGTGGCGTTGTGAATGGCGCTGACCATTGCTGGCGCCGTACCATCCACTGAGATTTCCGCCACAGATTTGGCTCCATACGGACCGCTGGGTTCATCGGTTTGCACGAAGATCACATCCATGGGTGGTAGTTCGTTGGATTTATACATCTTGTACTTTGAAAAACTATCATTGGTAATACGACCCGCAGAATCGAAGGTAGTATCCTCGCACAATGTGAAACCCAATGCCTGTGCCATGCCGCCTTCCACTTGACCGGCAGCGGTCAGGGGATTGATTACGCGCCCGCAGTCTACCACCATTAGCAAGCGTTCCACTTCAATTTCGCCGCTCTCAACGTTCACCATCACTTCCGCGAACTGGGCAGCTGTTGGCGGGGGGCTGACGTAGCTAAGATGCGATTCGGTTGCCATGATCTGGTGCTGATCCATCTGATGCAGGCTGCTTAATGCGACTTCTTCCATTGTCACAGAACTTTCATCCGGCGCGATAACCGTGCGGTTGTATATTGTCAGGTCTTCGGGATTATCGATCTTGAGCATCTTGGCAGCATGCACAAGGATTTGGCGGCGCACATTCTGTGCAGCTTTGAG
>CAYVJI010000081.1:1655-4732 GCA_964451805.1 uncultured Pelolinea sp.
TGCATGGTTTCGCCCAGTTTGAGCCAATTCTTGCGTTTGAACTCGACCACATCCAATTTTAGTTTCTCGGCAATTTCTTCCATCAAAACTTCTACTGCGAATTGTTCCTGCATGGCTCCATACCCACGGTAGGCGCCCGCGGGTGGGGTGGTGGTGTAAACCACGTCGCAGATGAATCGTGAATTGGGGGCGTTATATAAAGTCAAGCCTTTAAATCCACCCACCATGTTAACGGTCAGGCCATGCGTGCCATAAGCGCCTGTATCCCCGATCAAGCGCAATTCCGCTGCAGCGACCTTTTCATCCTTGATGCCCAGCTTATAGCGAATGATCTGGCGATGGCGCGTGCGACCGCTGGTGAATTCCTGGCTGCGGGTATATTCCATGCGCACCGCTTTGCCGGTTGCCAGGGTCAGGTGCGCGCATAAATCTTCCAGCAGCACTTCCTGCTTCCCGCCGAATCCACCCCCGATGCGCGGTTTGATCACGCGGATCTTTTTCACCGGTAATCCGATGAGCGGTGCGATGATGCGTCGTACATGAAATGGCACCTGTGTGCTAGAGCGTACAACTAGACGGTTATCTTCATCGAAGGATGTAATGCAGATGTGCGGTTCCATTTGACCGTGCTGCTGCTTCGGTGTGCGGTATTCCCCTTCGAAAACATGATCGCATTCGGCGAAGACTTCATCCGGGCTACCCACTTCTGCTTCGATATGGTGGACGATATTGCGGCTTGCGTCAAAAATGCCTTCTGTATCCGGTTCATCGTGAATGACCGCTGCGCCTGGCTGCATGGCAGCTTCCATATCTAGAACTGGCTCTAAAACCTCATAATCCACATCGATCAATTCCAGCGCCTGCGCGGCAATTTCAGGTGTGTCCGCTGCCACCACCGCCACCCGGTCGCCGACGTGGCGTACCTTATTATCCAACGAAACCTGGTCGTGGGGCAGTGGTTGTGGGTAACTTTGACCACCTGTGGCGTATTTCAAGCGTGGTAGATCTTTGTAAGTCAAGATGGCTCGCACTCCTGCAAGAGATTTCGCCCGATGGGTATCGATCTCTTTAATGCGCGCATGGGCGTGTGGGCTGGTCAGCAGGGCGCCATACAGCATTCCTTCCGGCTGCACGTCATCCGTAAAAACCGGTTTGCCCGTAACCAGTTTTGGACCATCAACCTTGATGCTGGACTTTCCTACTGAAACAGTCTTGGACATACTTTCGGGGGTGATTACCAGCGGCAGGAGCGGTTTCGTATCTCCAATCCGGCGATAATATCCAAAAGGAAGTTTGATTTCGTTGACATCATGCTTGTAGAATTCTTCGGGTGGAATATAAGGCTGCAGCTGTTCCCCGCGCAGCACAACGGCTGCTCGTAAAACGGCATCCACGATGCGTACATATCCCGTACAGCGGCACAATACATTCGCAAGCGCTTCACGAACCTCTTCAGGTTTTGGATTGGGATTTTTATCCAGAAAAGCTTTTGCAGTCAGGATTTGGGCTGGAGTGCAAAAACCGCATTGAATGGCTCCCGTTTCCAGGAAAGCCTGCTGAAGGGGATGTAATTTTTCCTCACTGCCCAATGATTCCAGAGTATCCACACGTTTGCCATGCATTGTTTCCATATTGATCAGGCAGGATTTGGCAGGCACACCATTAACCAATACTGTACACATACCACAATCTCCCTCACGGCAGCCGGATTTTACGCTTTTCAATCCTGCATCCCTCAATACATCAAGCAATTTTTTATTTGGCGGACTGTCAATATCACGGCTCTGACCATTAAGCACAAGAGTAATCGGAATCTTTTTGGATTTGGGTTTACTTTTCATTGCTTCTTCAGCTCCTCCGTTTTAAATGGATCGCATGAATTTAACTTGATTTTACTATAACCAAAATTCTGAAAATAAAAAAAACCGGCCAAGCCGGTTTTGAGGCGGGAGCGACGGGATTCGAACCCGCGGTCTCGGCCTTGACAGGGCCGCATGTTAAGCCACTACACCACGCCCCCGCAGGAGTTGACAGTTTAACATGAAGTTGCGGGGCAGTCAAGAAGAGAAAATTAGGGCAGCCATTCAGGTGAATGCAGTTGATCTCCCATCAATTCCAGCTGCCCGGTTGACCGATCCCAGACCCAAATAGTCCGTTCATGTTCTTCTGCTGCGAGAAGGTTCATTTGAAACAAAAGGTGATCACCTGTTGATGACCAGCGCAGATTAGAAGGAATGTGCGCAAGGTCATCAGAAATCATTACGCGTTCAGTGGTTTGTAGATCTACCAGCCATAATTGTTTACCCGGAAGTTTGACGTTCGTTTGAACTGTCACTGCGATCAGCGGCTCAAGCGGATGGCAGGCGAAATTATCATAATTCAACCAGTCACGTTCATCATCACCCCCAATGACTGTCTGTAAAGTGTTATTTTCCAAATCTGCCTGGCGAATGACCTGATGAAAAGCGGCTTGCTGAAATTCCAGAATAGGAAAATAGAAAAGACGGCTGTCTGATGACCAGCAGTCTGTATCCCCTTTGCTGGCTTCAAGTACAATTTGTTCCCCCGACGAACGGTTTAGAAGTGTGATTTCCTTTCGTTGATCCGACCAATATGATAACCATTCGCCATCTGGTGACCATGCGGGATTGTGTTGGGTGGTTTGGGTATTTTCTGATAAAGGTCTGGAAAGATTATTTTCCATATCCAGCAACCAGATTATCCCATCGATCGCTGCAGTATCGCTCTGGACCTGAGAATTCCCCTGAACGAACGCGATTTCCTGAGCATCCGGTGACCAGACTGCATCACTGCATAAGTCATCACCACAATCCTGCAAACGATGCAAATTGGCACCATCGCGACCGATAATCCACAAATCAAAACCGCCCTTTCCATTCTTTACGGAATAGATTATCTGCTCTCCATCAGGTGATGGAAAAAAATCATGCACGTTCCCACCTGTAAAAGTAAATTGCTCCCAGATGGATTCATCTGAAATCTCGCGCAAGAAAATTTCTTGACCAGAGTCCTTTATTGTCTTCAAAGCCAGGATCCGGGGGACGCGGACAGAAGCA
>CAYVJI010000082.1:0-4695 GCA_964451805.1 uncultured Pelolinea sp.
GAACCGCCATTGCCGCTTCGCGCGCGGTCATGTTGCGGATCCCGGGAACCGAACGATACAGCCACAGGAAATAATCATCCATGGCATTGCGCAGATACGTCCAGCCATGCCCACCGCTGCGCTCCTCATCAAGCACATCATCCGGGTGCACAAATTGGGAATGGACGTAATGGAGCACGATCTCGTTGATAGCCGTCCACTTCATATATTCATCAGGATAGAAACCAGCCACAAAGCGCGGCAACTCAATGATTCCGTCTGGGGACTCCTGGAAATCCTGCACATAGCTGGAATTTCCGCCTTCCGGTAAAAAAACGCTGGCAACGACGCGCAAGCCGGGCAAGGCATCTCTCAGCCAGGTACGCGTTTGAGAACTTAAAATATTTGAAGGGGGCACATATGTGATGATCTCTTGATTGCCAGCCAGGGCAGAACTGAAACGCTGCAATTCCGCCAGAGCGGATCGCATGGCATCTTCGGATTCCCATTTCGGATAATTAAGCTGGTTTTGGCAATCGGATTCAGTCAGGCACAGCGGCACATGGTTGTAGCCGTGCCAGCCTAATTCCCCTCCGTCGCGCAGCAGAGATGTACTCAATAAAGAGAACGTCTCGATTTGTGTTTGGAGTTCAAATGGCGGCGATACTTGATGGTTATAGGTTTCGATCACGACACCCGTATATCGAATGCCATAGCGTCGGGCGAAACTCTGCATGTCTGGCCACCAGATATTGAGGTAAAAACTCTGCAGGTCTCTTCCGAATTCTTTGGTTATCAGATCATGCCTCCCCATGGGAATCGGGCTGGGGAAATCATCAATAAAGAATATGGCACTATTGATAACTGGATACGCCATGACCTCATCCAGCAGGCTGTATGCAGCTCCAATCGCCCCCCGTGAGCTTTTGTCGACAAAATTATCAGAATTGATAACCACAAAAATGCCTTGACCGTAATTTCTCTCCCATAAGATGGGCAATGCATACTGGTCTGAGCTTCTGATATGCACACGGCAATCCTCATCTAACTGCACCAAAAGGCCGTTGTGATTGAAAAGCTCTTGTTCAAGGCTGAGTCCTGCCGTCCCAGGAAACAGATCGTCAACAAACTTTAAACCTGTGGCATTAACCAGGGTATCTTTTTTTTCGCGGATGCCAAGTTTTCGGTAAATGGAGGTAAAGGCTTGAGATGGATCCGGACGGATGGCAAAAAGGACGTGTCCTCCTTCTCGCACCCATTCGGTCAAATCAATGACCTGCTCTTGGATTTTTTCCAGATTGATAAAGGCGATCACGATATTGTCGTAATTACTCCACTGGATTGAATCAGAAGTACTTATATCCAGCAAATCAAATTCCACCCGCATGCTCTGCAATGTGTCTATAACGGTGTTGCTGACCTTCAAGCCCTCGATGCCCTGCGAATCATAGAGCACCAGGCATTCTTTGTGCAAAACGATCGTTGTTGGGCTTGGAGTGATCTCCTCCATCGCATCCAGCAATTCCAGCGGGGGCGGCTCTCCTTTATAGGAGAGTCCCATTCTTTCAATGAACAATACTGACGCGAGCAGGACCAGCAAAATGAGCGGTAAAAATAACCAGCGGAAACTGGATTGATCATTCATCCATTTACCCAATCAACCATTGCGAAACCTGCTCACGGCCATCTTTTGTCCAGTTGATCCTTTTTTTCTGGATCTCTTCTATCGTCTGGTCTAGTTTTCGTTTATCCATGCTGGCCACGCAAACCCGGATGGTTTCGATCCAAGCCTCTTCATCCAAAGGAAATTGCTTTTTAAGTCGATCGCAGTATTTGTTGGCGGAGTCGTAATCCTTTAAAGCCAGGCAGTTGGAGATCATTTTTTTATAAGTGGATTTCTCAGTGTGGTCTTTTTTGATTATTTTCTCCAGGATTTTTGAATAGAGCAGGCGCTGGCGGAACAACAAATAATCTTCCAGCACGCCGCTGTTGATATAAGCTTCTTGAACGGATGCATATTGTTCGATCAGCTCAGGATTTTCCGGGTCTTTCTCCACCGCAATGGAAAATTCTTGGATCGCCAGTTCAAAATCGCGTTGGATTTTTGAAATGGTGGTGGCGGCATAATGGGCAGTTTCAATATCCTCGTTGTTCTTCGCCACCATCAAGACATCTACATACTTGAGCGGGTCGTGATACAACGTTTCGAGCATCAGGCGTCTTCTGGTCTTGTTGTCATTGATCAATACGGCTTCTTCCAAAGGGAGGATATCAGTATCCTCATTCCGTTGGATGATAGTCTTCCAGTATGCATCCTTATCCAGGACGAAGTTGTGCAGGTCAAAATTAACACCTTTGTCCTCCTTGCGCCTGTGAATGTTCTCTATCACCAATGCAGCCAGAATGCCGAATAGCGGGACAAGCAGAATGGGCAGAATCAGCTCTTTTCTGAGCTTTGAAACGCCAAACAGGATCAATGCCGAATAAATTACAGCACAACAGCTATGCAATATGAGCATTCGGATTAGGATGGATTCATACATATAGGACCCTGTTCTCATCTACTTCTTTGCACTTTATTCCTTGCTTTTTCAAACGGTCAATGATGAAGCTGGTATTGGTCTCATCCGCCTGGGATAAAAGAATATAACATCCCTCATCTTCTAGGAAACCTACGTAATCTGTCGAACGGATGCCTTTTTTAATGGTGCTTTCGATATCCTGCCAGTTCTTGCCATCCGTTTCAACTTTGACCAGCTTGAAATCGGCGATATGGTTGTTGCGCATTTGCAGTTTAATATTCAAAATTTCCCGGAAAGATTGCGCATTGAGAATTTTTGTTCCCGGGAAGAATAACGCATTGGCATTGGCAGTTTGGAACAGGGTTGCCCGGATCAAAGAAAACTGGATCAGTCCGGTGACAACCTTCACCAGATTGTAGTAGTACGTGGAATATTGATCGAAATCCGCTTTCCAAATCACCACCAAAGCCATGGCAACCCCATCCTTGGAGATCGGCGCAACATAAGCCGGGTAATCCGGTAGCAATACAAGGTTGCGGAATACCCTTTCCTGTGAAATATCCTCGGTCACTTCAGGGAAATCCGTGAGATTGAGAGATTTTGAAATGGTGGTATTTAATGAACTCGAATTGACAGCCAGCCGGGCATACTGGCTTTTTTGGTCCAGTGTGTAAATGGCAACGCTTTTGTTCGAAAGCAGGCTCTCCAGAACGCCCAGCGCTTTCAGATAGACGTCATCATCGCGGTAGGTATCCAGTTCTTGTGTGATCTCGAAGATCCGTCCAAAACTATCTCGATAGCCTAATAATTGTTCGCGGAATTGATCTTTGATTTGCGAAATGTCTTCATAAACCCCATACAGCACGCCGTATTTCTCGTCCATCAGTTCGAACTGTTTGTTCTGAAATGCGATCTGGTTTTCTTTTTTATCGCGTTGGTAGCCAGTGATTGAGCCCGCCACAACATATAACGCGATCGGCAGCCAGTTTTCCACATTGTACAGCAGCAATGCCCAGTCCAGACCGGATTGGTACCAGCTGTACAGAATGGATAGGCTAGCCAGAAAGGCAGCATATAACCCAAAACGGATGCCATGCAACGAACCGATCAAAATGACATACAGCAAACGGAAGTCGAGGAAGCGGAATTCCACCATTGTGCCGGTAAATTGATTGAGCAATTGCATGATGCCCGCCCCGGCGATCAATTCAAGCCACTTAAGAATGGCTGGCATTCCTTTGAATTTTTCCCGCAAATAAGAAAGTCCTGGTTTTTGAGGTTTTTTCCCTGCCGCTATTTCTTTCACCAATGCAGATGCTTCTTTTGCGAAATTGTGGAGCGCAATCCAGTCAAAAACTTGCTTGGCAATCTGGTTTTCAGCACTGCCGGTAAATTGAACTTGATCTTCAGCGTATGATACCTTTATATTCGGCAGCAATGGATGCAGGTTCTTTTCAACCTCGTTAAAAGTCAGCGTATCCGTTGAAACTAAATTGATGACAAAATGATCGCTGTTGTACGCTTCATCCAGCAGTTTTCTCAGGAAGGATGCTGCGTCTTCGCTGTGCAAAAAATTCCCAATCGTTTTCTTTCCACCCTTAAATGACAAGCGTTGATTTTCCACACCTTCTTTAATCAAGGTATGGATCATAGTGCTTCCATGATCGCCACCGTAGATATAAGGCACTCGTACAATGTTAATGTCCAAGCCGTATTGCTCATGAAATAGCCTGCAATATTCCTCCGCGGTCACAAGCATTTTCCCATTGATGGATGACGGTTCAGGTGGATCGCTCTCTGACCGCTTCTCACTTTTTCCGTACACTTCCGTGGAGGAAATAAGGATAAAACGCCCCTTCTTGCTTTTTAGAGTCAATTCAAGGGCATTCCTTAATCCATCCAGCATCAGCCCGCTGGTTTTTGCCTGCCCCCAAACGCATTGCTCTTCCCTGGTCGCGATAAAAATGACCGCGTCGAAATGGTAAGAGCTCATCGTTTCGGCGAACAAATCGCTGGCGGGATCGAACGAATGGGGTGTCACCCCCTCCCAGTCTTCTGGGATCTTCTGAACGCTTTGGCTTGCCAGGACCACTTTTTCTTTGGCATGCAGAAATTCTTTGACTAGTGGATGAACAAGCGAAGTTAAATCACCGGTAATCAGTACCATTTTTTTGAACCCTCCAAATCACATACA
>CAYVJI010000083.1:0-4640 GCA_964451805.1 uncultured Pelolinea sp.
TGCCGCAGCATGCCTGGGGATCTTACAGCGCGGCGCAGTTGCTGCAGGTGGAAGAGTCCACGCGCCGCCCGCTGGGCTGGGGTGCTTATGTATTAGAGGAATGGCAGCCGGGAGAGTATATCCGCTTGAAGAAAAATCCCAGCTACTTCCGCGCTGCTGAGGGTCTGCCGAAGTTCGATCATGTCATTTTTAAGTTCACAGATCCCCATGGGGATACCAATATGGCCAATTTAAAATTCAACCGAGCGCCGTTTGAGCAATTCCGCTATGATATCGGAGAATTTGAGAAACAAGTTGAACAATCCGGCTGCGATTTGATCTCATCCAGCGTTGACATGAACGACCAGTTGGAAGCTCTGCATATCCTGCAAATCTATTATCAAGATCCGGCTGTTCGCATCATGCCCGGACCGGTACAGGAGACAGAGTGGCTGCTTTTCAATCAAACCCCAGCCCAAGCAGAGCATTTTTCGTTTTTTCATGATATCAACCTGCGTAGGGCAGTTGCCCAATGCATAGATCGGGAATCTTTGGTAGAAGAGATCTTTTACGACTTGTACCAGGTCCCTCAAGAGATATCCTTTTCAGCGGCAGGCTCCAAGCATGCCAATCCCTCTTTGATTTTCGATCCGGCAAACGCCCAGGATGCTTTGAGCGATATGGGCTGGTTGGATGAGAATCCTAATGATGATGATCCACGCGAAGCGCAGGGTATAAATGGCATTTTGGATGGAAGCCAGTTGGCGCTTAAGTATTTAGTGAAAGATGACGATATTAGCCTTGCAGTTGCCAACCATGTCAAACAAGACCTCTTAAAATGCGGCATACAGGTCAATCTCATCAAAGTACCTGCGGAGGTTTTCTGGGATTCATCTCAAAAGCATTCTGTTTTCAATGGTGATTTTCATCTGACACAGCTTTCTTGGATGCTGCCGTTAGAAAATCCCTGCTTGCTCTTCGCGAATGAACCAGATTTGGAAAGTAATGTCCAAGATAAAAGCCTTAACTTTATGGGGTTTGATCACCCAGAGGTAAATGCCATCTGCTCGTCTTTGAATGCTACTTATCTTTCAGAAGATTGGCTTGCCAGCATTGAACTACTGCAGACCATCCTAAACCAGGAAATTGCCCTGATCCCGCTCTATGAAAAGCCCAATTTGACGGTAGCGCGAAACGATTTCTGCCAGGAGCAATTCTTGGGCAGCGATCAAAGCGAACTAGCCCGCATTGAACAATTCGATTATCAGCCGGTTTGCCTTCCTTAGGTTATTAATTCAATTAAAAGATCTGCGCAGGGCTTGATAGGCTTTGCGCGGGTGGAACAGGTAGTAGAAAACTTTTCCCAGCAGATGGGAGTGCAGGCAAGTCATCGGGGAAATTTCAATTTCCCGTATGAGTTTCCTTGTTGTGAGGGCTTTGCGGTGGGTTTTCCCTCCAACCAAGTCATAGCTCGCATCAAAAATGGTGAAAATAGTATGATATCCGCCAGCCTGCTCGATATTTTCCTCAGTCTCCGGCAAACGGTAATGCGGTTGACCTCCCGGCAAATGGCGGTAATCATGCGATTGATGCACAATATACACGTCGCGGGTTGCATCGATCAGCGGCCAACCTTCCCAGCGGCTTTGAAAGATGAACCAGTTGTCCCAGCCAGCTCGACCGATCGCAAAATCAGGGATTTTTTCATAGCACTCGCGCGGGAACAAAAAATAATCGCTGCCCATGGGTGGATGCAGTTTCCCTTCGGATTTTGTGCGCTGTTTGAACTCAGAAAAAAACTGCGCCCCTTGGCGCAGCTCCTCGGTTACATTCACATCCCAGCGCTGGCCAATCAGAACGAAACGCCTGAACGCCTTTGAGGTATTTCTGACAGCATCCAACAGGTCCGGAAACAGGATAATATCCGTATTGACTATCGCCAGAAATGGGCTGGCGCTGTGGTTTCTGGCTTGCTCCAGCATGGAACTGATCAAGGGAGTGCCGTGCGAATTGCAGCGCACCTGTGGGATGTGCTGGACGCCAAGTTCGGCGGCATTTTCCGCCACACCTTCGTCACTGCCGATGATCAAGATGTCCACCGCTTCACCCAATGCCTGCCAGGATCTCAGCGCATTGCGCTGGATGGTTGCAATGTGGGCATCTTTGAAGGGTTTGGGAGCAGTGAATATTGTCAGGAGTTTATCGGTCAAAGTGGTTCTCCTTATTTTTTCGCGCTCGTTCGTCAATATCCAAATAATACTTATGTTGAACGCCGGCATTGATATTAGTCAATTCTGGATGTGCTTCTACTAACTCAAGGATCTCCTGCCAGGTAAAATCATTTCGGCAGTTCAGCATTTCTATCACTTTTCTTACGAATTCCAGGTCCTGGGGCGTGTCCACCGTCCAGCGTTGCCCGCCATGATCAGTTGGAGCGTTGATGACCTTCGAACGGTATTTGGCCGGTCCGGAGTATAAATACGGCATCACGTGTTCGCGCTCATGGGTTTTTTTCGCATGCTGCCAGGCTTCCGTTAACGCCTTTATTGTTGCAACCTCCACGTCCAAACCAATCGGAAAAGTCCTTTGATAAGGTGGCGGCAGGCGGTTCGCTACAAAATCCAATTCACCAGCCTGCAACTCTGCAATCGCACCATCAATTAAAGCGGGATCAATGAGCGGGCAATCACCTGTTACCCTGACGATAATATCCGCTTCGAATAATCTGGCAGCCTGATAATAACGGTCAAGTACGTCAAAAGTGCTGCCGCGGTAGCAGGCAATTGCATTTTTGCTGCAGAAATCTTCAACCGGATCATCTTCGCTGTCTTGGGTGGTCGCTACTACGACCTGGTCAGTTTTTTCGGATTGCTTTGCCCGCTTCACCACCCAGCCGAGCATTGGTTGACCGCAAATATCCTTAAGAACTTTGCCGGGCAGTCGGCTTGAGCCCATTCGGGCTTGAATAATGCAAACTACAAGCTCCATGCTTCCTTTTCTAAACATCTGTTTACAGAAAGTCTATCATGTCCTTTGTACGATCGATTGATATGTTTGCAGAAGTTTTTTAAAATTTTTGTTCCAGTCTGCATCTCTTTCTGCCTTCTTTCTGGCTAAAGCACCTCTCTTTTGGAGTTCAGATTTTTCCTGCGAAATTTTGATGATTGTTTTCGCTAGATCTTGTGCATCACCGTCCCGAAAAGTCCAACCTTCCCGTCCTGCCTGTATCCATTCTAAATTGGATGGAATATCAGAGACCAGAGCCGGGCAGCCGCAAGCCATGGATTCCAAAAGCGCCACTGAAGACCCGTCAATATGCGAAGCGCTGAGATAGAGATCCCCCGCCTGATAGTACTTCGCCAGATCCTCGTTCTGATGATATCCACAGAAATGGACGCGCTCCTGCAGACCTCTTTCTTCAATAAAACAATGGATTTGCTTCTCTTGCGATCCTCCGCCCAGCATGAAAAGGCGGATATTCTTGATCTGTTGAAAGGCACGCCAAAATCCTTCCAATGCAATATCAACACCATAACGTGCTTCCCAGGAACGTGTATGGATGATCAAAAGATCCTCCTCATAACCTACCTGCCGCCGCATAAAACCCCGAGCCTGTGGTTGAAAAACCTGCAGATCAACCCCCCATGGAAAAATCGTGGTGTGTGCGGGTGCTAACCCGAGTTCAATCGCGATGCGGTGAACTGTTTCGCAATCCGCCGCGAACCAATCACTGCGTTGAAGCACAAACCGACTAATGCCCTTCCACCAAGCATTCTTGCGCGCGTGCTCCAGCAAATCAAATCCCCAGGACATGCTCAGCAAAGGATGAAAATTGACCATTGCCGGCAGAATTGCAACCCGTTGAATAGGTCCGGCATGAACCAGATCAGGTTTCACGACATTCAGAATGCGCTGGAACTTTTTTTTGAGTAAAGGATAATCCATCCAGGTCGTCTTGGCGGAATTGCCGCGCCAATCCACCACCTGAATCCCTGAGGGAATCGGTCGGGCTTCCTGCAGCCTTCTCCCCTGCTCCAATCGCAGCCAGTAAACCTCATGCACGCTTTTGCCCAGCGCAGTCAGAAAGCGATGATCATGCGGGCAGTAATTCTCAGAGCAATAAAGGATGCGCAGGTCAAGCCTCCCACTTAATCTTTCAGCATTCCCCAACGGATTTCTTTGCCGAAGGGAATATCGCTGATGGCACGCATGCCGATTACATCCTGGATCTTGTCAGGCAGGATAGCGCCAGGAGTAGCCGGCCGCAAAACGTCAAGCATTTCGCGGGTGAGGATTTCACCGGCGTGAATATCCCGGGCAGCCCGCAGGCAGCGCCTTTGGATGATCACCGTTTCTTTCTCATTATCTGCAACACGTTTATCACTTGAACCCAGTGCTTTTTCTAACCGCCTTGTATTTTCCACCATCTCCGCCCAGGTTTGCGGATTCATGGCAAATTTGTGGTCAGGTCCCTCTCGCGAATTATCGTCAGTAAAGTGTTTTTCGATCACCCGTGCCCCTAAAGCGACTGCGCCCAAAACCGTAGCGTGTCCGTGGGTGTGATCGGATAATCCGAGCAAAACTTTAGTAAACATTTTTTGGTTGGTTTTATTACATTTTATGTGTTTTTTTTTAATTTTATTGGAATGGGGTGGTAATTG
>CAYVJI010000084.1:0-4596 GCA_964451805.1 uncultured Pelolinea sp.
ACATGAAAAAACACCGTACCCAAATTTATCTACCCCTGGTGGGAATTGTATTATCCATTTTGCTGTTTCTGTTTGTCAGCGCATGTACCCCTGCTGTAATTGCAGTAAATGAAGCATCAACCGGAGCACAAGTTTTTGCACCTTTAAGCTTTAAAGATACCGTCGGTAATGAAGTTACCATCTCGGAACAACCTGAAAGAATTATTTCTTTAGCTCCTTCAGTGACTGAATGGCTATATGCCATTGACGTGGGTGATCTCATGGTGGGTCGTACGGAGTTCTGCAATTATCCAGAGGAAGCTGTGGAATTGCCCACCGTTGGGGGTTTCTCGGCTTCTTCTATCAGCACTGAAACCATCATCAGCCTAGAGCCTGATCTTGTCATTGGCGGGAGTATTTACCAGACTGAAGTGATTAATGCTTTAAACGATGCTGGCATGAATGCATTCATTCTAGAGCCGAATAGCATAGATGAAATATTCGATACACTGATTCTGCTCGGGCAAGTCACTGCCAGCCTGGAAAATGCAGAACATGTTGTAGAAAACATGCGTTCTCGTATTGATGCTGTTCAAGCAATTGTAGAAACCATATCCCCAGAAGAGCACGTGACCGTTTTCTATGAAGTTTGGAATGATCCCTATATGACAGCAACAGATCAAACCTTTATAGGTGAATTGATTAATATGGCTGGCGGGGTGAACATATTTGGAGGTTTGCAGGAGGAGTATCCTTCTATCAGCGCTGAGGAGATCATTGAGAAAGACCCCCAGGTAATTCTGGGTCCAAGCGACCATGGCGACCAACTATTGGTTGAGATCATTGCCGATCGGGAAGGATGGCAGAATTTGTCTGCAGTGAAAAACAAGCGCATATATATCATTAATGGAGATATCGTGTCGCGCGCTACCCCTCGTGTGGTGGATGCCCTGGAAGATATCGCTCATTCACTTTATCCGGATTATTTTTGAGCATTAAGACTTCTGCTAGAATAAAATTGGCCATCGGCAGTTTGATTTTAATCTTGCTGGCTGTATTAATTCTTAGTTTGGGGGTGGGCGCAGTAAGGCTCACCCCATTAGAAGTATTTTCAGCTTTGGCAGATCGCGCGATGAAAAATTGGCATCGTTCCATTATCTGGGATTTTCGTTTGCCGCGGGTATTGCTTGTCTCGCTTTGTGGAGCGGCTTTGGCTTCTGCAGGAGTGGGATTTCAAGGATTATTTCGTAACCCCTTAGCCGATCCGTATGTCGTGGGAGCTTCGGGAGGTGCCGCTTTGGGTGCCACTCTGGCAGCGATTTTTCGTTTTCCAAATTTTTCTATCCCATTGGGAGTAGGTGCACTTGTGGGGTCATTGTTGGCTGTGATGGTTGTATATATGATCTCGGAAATTTCAAATTTTGATTCTGTGGCAGGTATATTGTTAGCTGGTTCTGCCATGAGCACAATGCTTACTGCAGTTGTTACTCTCTTGCTGCTTCTCAACGATGAGGTCTTGCACGGCATCTATACTTGGTTGCTGGGAAGTTTTTCCAGTGCCAATTGGTCACAGTTAAAACAAACTTGCATCTTAGCTCCGCCTGGTATGATCTGCACCTGGTTGATGGCGCGTTCGATGGATGCGCTAGCCTCAGGGGAAGAATCCGCCCATGCCTTGGGCCTGAATTTACGCAAGGCAAGATTGATCATAGTGCTTGGATCAAGCATGGCAACCGCAGCGGCTGTTTCTGTAAGTGGAATTATTGGTTTTGTTGGTCTGATAGCTCCTCATTTGGCGCGCGCACTGATTGGTGCAAATCACAAATCAGTAATCCCGGTTTCTATGTTGCTGGGCAGCCTTCTGTTGCTGGTCGCGGATGACTTGGCACGCACTTTAATGGCGCCTATGGAAATGCCAGTCGGTATTTTCACAGCATTATTGGGTGGACCTTTATTTCTCTATTTATTGCAGAAAGGAGGAAAATAATCTTGCCTATCCTGAAGGCTTGTGATCTTTCCTTGGCTTATAAGAACAGGATTGTTGTGAAGGATTTTAATGCCGCTATATCCAAAGGAAACATCGTGGGGTTGATTGGCCCCAATGGTTCGGGAAAAACGACCATTTTAAGAGCTCTTTCAGGATTAATACAGCCAATGAGGGGAACAATTGACATTGATGGGCAAAAATTATCAAATCTTTCTTCCCGCAAACGAGCTCAGATGATTGGATGGGTACCGCAGCGTGAGAGATTGGCATGGCCGCTGACGGTTGGAGAAGTCATCTCGTTGGGACGTGCCCCTCATCGCGGTTGGATGCTACCTTTAACAAAAGATGATCATTTGGTAGTAGAACAATCCCTAAGCCTTACGGATTTGATCGGGATGGCAGACCGGAAAGTGGATGAGCTTTCAAGCGGTGAATTTCAGCGTGTGTTAATTGCTCGAGCTCTGGCGCAGGAACCACAGTTGCTTTTATTGGATGAACCTACCTCCAATTTGGATATTCATTACCAGATTGAGGTGATGGATTTGGTGTTGCAGTTAATTGAGAAAAGGAAAATTACTGTCATCATTGCCATTCACGATCTGGCAATTGCGGCACGCTATTGCAATAAATTGGTTTTACTGCACAAAGGCAAAAAAATTTGCGAAGGGAATCCGTGCGATGTATTGACCACTGAAAACATGAAGTTGGTTTTCAATGTGATTGCCAATCTTTACCGCGATCCATACCATCAATGGGCGGTCAGTGCACGGAATGGGTGTGTATAAAGAAAATGAAAAATGAGAATCGACAGAATTCTGTGCAAAAACGAGTAGGTCTGGTTATCATATACACCGGTAATGGTAAAGGAAAAACAACTGCCGCAATGGGTTTGCTGCTGCGTGCCTGGGGTCGTGGGATGAAAGTGGCAGCTATCCAATTTATTAAAGATAAAAAGAGTGAATACGGGGAGAGTTTAGCTGCTAAGCGTATGGGGATTGAAATCATGCAGGTGGGTGATGGTTGTACCTGGCAAAGCCAGGATATGGAAAAAACCATCCATTGCGCGTTGGAGGGATGGGAAATTGCCAAAACAATGATTTTAAAGAATAACCTTGATGTCGTTATTTTGGATGAGTTTACCCATACGCTCCATTTCGGTTGGCTGGATACCCAACATGTAATTAATTGGTTTAAAGAAAATAAACCAGAGCGACTGTATTTGGTGATAACAGGACGGAACGCCCCCCAGCAATTAATCGATTACGCCGACTTGGTAACCGAGATGAAGGAAATAAAGCACCCATATAAGGACAAAGGCTTGCTTTCCCAGCATGGGGTGGATTATTAGATAAAGGAACCCACCAGCATCTATTCATTGATGTGACGTTGAAAAAAAATGAATTTACACTTACCCCATATCCCTCCAATAAACAAAATTACCGCTGAAAAAGCTGTTATAAGGCACAATGAGCTCACCAAACCCCTTGGTTCATTGGGCAGATTGGAAGACCTCTCTATTCAGATCGCCGGTATGACCGATAGGGAGCATCCTCAAATTCATCAAAAAGCAGTTTTTGTCTTTGCTGCGGATCATGGCGTGGCTGAAGAAGGCATCAGTGCGTATCCCGTTGAAGTTACTGCGCAAATGGTAGCCAATATTGTCAAGGGTAAGGCTGCGGTCAGCGTATTAGCCAAACATGTTGCAGCGAAGGTAGTTGTGGTTGATGTGGGTGTAGCGAAAGATATCAGTCATCTGTTTGGGGTTATTCATCGCAAAGTCGCTTTCGGCAGCCGGAATTTGCGTTTGGGTCCTGCGATGGAATTGGAACAAGTTGAACTAGCGATCAACTGCGGGATGCAGGTGCTCGATGAACAAGCGAAATCTGGTTTGGACCTGGTGGCATTGGGAGAAATTGGGATTGGCAATACCACTCCTGCGGCGGCGATAACCTCGGCAATCACAGGGCTGCCGGTCGAATCCGTTACGGGCAGAGGAACGGGGTTGGATGATTTGGGTTTGTTGCGAAAGATCGAGGTTATCAAAGAGTCAATTCGCGTTAACCAGCCCGATCCAAACAATGCCCTTGATGTGTTGGCTAAAGTGGGCGGATTGGATATTGCCGGGTTAGTGGGCGTGATCATTGCAGCTGCCGCAAGAAGGTTGCCTATTGTGCTGGATGGCTTTATCACTGGAGCTGCAGCTATAATCGCTGTCAAATTAAGGTCAGAGATAAAGCCATACTTGATCGCTTCGCATCTCTCAGCGGAAGTTGGGCATAGAACCGTCTGCAAATGGTTGGGTCTTGAACCTTTATTAGATTTAAAGCTGCGGTTGGGAGAAGGCAGTGGAGCCATGCTTGCTGTACCGATCATTGAAAGCGCAGTGCATGTTTTAAATGAAATGGCAACCTTTAATGAAGCGGGGGTAAGCCGGAAATGATGCGTTCGCTGCTGTTTGCGATTGGATTTTTAACCATCCTTCCTATTCGTGATCATGGGCAACAGCTGTCTGTGCATGATGAACTGGGCAGAGCAGCCGTCTGGTTTCCCTTGGTGGGAATCCTGATGGGCACTTTCACGGCTGCAGCATTCTACGGGCTGATGCTGATTTTTCCAGGTTTGCTGGCTGC
>CAYVJI010000085.1:0-4566 GCA_964451805.1 uncultured Pelolinea sp.
GTGCAGAAACTGCTGTCTGATAAGGAGATCAAGGAAGTCTGGTTTTAACCCGAAAAAACGCTATTCTCTATAGCCACACATGGTCTTTTTGCTTTAAGCGATATAGCTTTAGCGAAAATAGTTCGATCCTAATGAGTTTGTATTTTCCCCAAACTGGTTGATCGCCTCATATAAGTTTGCTGCCGTTGGGAACTTCTCCATCCGGAATGGACATCACGAAGGCGCTCTGCGCGTTCACAAAACCAGTGAACAGACACACAGACAAGAAAGGACCGATCTGTTTGGGCGGGAAATTCACTACCGCCAATACGCGTTTGCCGATCAGTTCTTCCTTTGTGTATAGATCGGTGATCTGGGCGCTGGAGTTCTTCACGCCGATCTGCTCGCCGAAATCTACTTTCAGTTTATAAGCCGGTTTTCGCGCCTCGGGAAAATCCCGCACTTCTAAGATCGTGCCGACGCGCAGTTCTACTTGTTCAAAATCCGGCCAGGTGATTTGCTTCATTTTCTTCCCTCGGTTTTATGCACCCAAGTGTTACGCCAATGCGAATTCTACTGCCGCCTGTGCGTGGATGCGGGTGGTGTCGAACAGGGGCAGTGCAGCATCAGATGCTGTCACAAGCAAACCGATCTCCGTGCAGCCCAGAATGATGCCTTCTGCTCCCATCCCCGCCAGGCTTTGGATGATCCTGCTATATTGCTGCCTTGATGCTTCCTTGATCGTGCCTAGCACCAATTCCTCATAGATGATGCGATGCACGATCTCGCGCTCGCTTGGCTCGGGAATGTGGACTTTCAAACCAAATTTTTCCGTCAGACGCCCTCTATAGAAATCCTGCTCCATGGTGAAGCGCGTCCCCAGCAAGCCCACCTCATGCATGCCTGCCTGTTGGATTGCCAGCGCCGTCGCATCGGCAATGTGCAGAAAAGGGACCTGAATGGCAGCTTCGATCTGTTCTGCCAATTTGTGCATCGTATTGGTGCATAGCACCACGCAATCCGCGCCTGCTTTTTGCAGCGCCTGAGCGGCCTCCTGCATGGGCGCCACCGCTTCCCCCCATCTGTTTTCGCGCTGCAGCACCTCGATTTCTGCGAAATCTACCGAAAACAATAGGCACTTGGCGGAATGCAATCCGCCCAGTTTTTCTTTCACCGCCTGGTTGATGAGACGATAGTATTCCAGTGAAGATTCCCAGCTCATGCCTCCAATCAAGCCAATTGTTTTCATGCGAGCCTTTCTGCCATGCCAGGCATACGATATCAATAACCAGCGGGGGTGTTTCTATACCGTAAACTCCCCGCGGGCAACCAAAAAGCATTTCCCGCCCACTGAAACCGCGATCTCAGATTTTGTTTCCCTTGCTTTTAAAAGCAGCAATGACGGTCTCCCGATTTCATGGCCCTGCTCAACGCGCAGGGCTATGCTTTCCCCGCCAAAGAAACGCTGTTTGACCAGGTAACCAGCCAGGCAGCCGTTGCCGCTGCCGGTTGCCGGATCCTCCGGTATTCCATAATATTCCACAAAAACCCGCACGCTGATTTGGTTCTCCGGCTGGCGGGACTGCGGGCAGAAGATCAGGATGCCCTTGGCTTCCGTTTGTTGCACCAGGTCGAAATATTTCTCACGGTTCAGTTTTGCGGCTTTTAATGCCTGAAGGGTTTTCAAAGGGACAATAAAGAAAGGTAAGCCGGTGGAAACCTCTTGGATTGGGAAACGTTCATCGATATCGGTTATCTGTAATCCAAGCACCGGCGCCAAGCTGCTCGCGGAATGCTGCGCGCCAAAGACTGGCGGCATTTGCCTCATCCAGCCATGACCTTGCGCGTCAAAGCTTACCGGGATCTGCCCTGCTTTGAGATTCAGCACGATCTCTCCGCTTTCCCGTTTGAGTATTTCGCGGTGAATCAGGAATGCCGTTCCCAGCGTGGGATGCCCGGCGAATGGGACTTCTTCGCGGGGTGTGAAAATGCGCACGTCAAAGCCGCCTTGGTGCGGTTCATCGGAAAGGATGAAGGTGGTTTCCGAAAAATTGATCTCGCGCGCGATGCGCTGCATGACCACGCTTTCCAGCGTTTCTGCCTGCCGGAAAACCGCCAGTTGGTTGCCCGCCATTGGAGTTTCGGCGAACACATCAAGAATATTGAAAGTAAGCTTGTCCATTTTTTCATAACCTCTTTGGTGCAAAATACAATTTCAATTGTATTCTATGTTCAATAATTATCGATTGCTTTTTCTCTATAAGGTTTCTTTAAAAACTCCTAGATTGAAAGATTGTGGAGTTAATTGTTATCCAAAAGGGCTATTAATCATTGTTTTAACCCGCCCAATCCGTAGATATCCAGGAAATCCCAAAGACCGATTTGCCGGCACCAGCGCCGCACCAGCCTGCGGCCAGCATCCGAGCGCCAATCAGTTTCCAGATCAGCATGGCATTGCGCCCCCAATCCGACGCGCTCATGGTGGCAGAAAGAACATTCCAGCGGCAGGAAGGGCGTGCCGTGCAGTTGGCAGCGCTGGTCAGCCTGCTGAAAAATGCAGCCCGCGTCCGCAAAGGCTTGCATAGCCGGCCCGCCCTCGCAGCCGCGTAGTGCGGGAGAGAGCACCGCTTGGTCGCGTTCAGGGGCAATCTCCAGCATCATGAATTTGCCATATCCTGCCTGCAGAGCTTGTGCTGCTTGAACCACCGTCCACCAACCCGGTCGCTGGCAGTATGCCAAGCACACAGTGCACGCACAGGCTTCTGAGGGCGGGTATTTTTTACCCAGATTGGTTCTGTGAGCAGCCCTTCGTTTATTAGCCATTGAGCAGCCTATTAAATTTTCAATTATTCTGCTTGGAAAACAAAACACATAGTGCTTCTTCTGACATCTAACGATGAAAAGATCTGGATTAGGATGGTTTTGTTATCTGTTGTTTGGTTATTTTACTCCTCGCAGTACTGCCAGCGTGCCCAGCATGAAGGGCAGCTTAACCCAGCCCGGGATAAAGTCTGAGTCACAGGTGCGGATGAATTCCACCTTACGCACGCCCAGATTTTGAAGACTTTCTTTTAATTCCTCGGGGCTGCCGAAATATGGGCGCAGCAAGAACAAATCCTGCAGCACGAATTCCCCGCCGGGCTTGAGCACGCGCATCGCCTCACAGAGAGGCTGGCGTTTATCCTTCGTTTTCCCAACCTCATGAAATACTAGGTTGCTCACCACCAAGTCGAAACTGTCATCCTCGAATGGCAGTTCGGTCGCGCTGCCCTGTCGAAAGGTGACTTGCCGGGAAACTCCTGCCTGTTGCGCGTTTTCCTGGCACATTCGCATGGAATAGTCCCAGTTCTTGCCCCACAAATCCAAACCGGTTAATTGAGCAGCGGGGAAGCGTTTTGCCAGTTCAATAGTCAAAGGTGCGTTACCGCAGCCAATATCCAGAATTTGCTGAGGGGCTTTAAGTTCAATTTTCTTTAGAACGATTCCTTGAACTTTCTCCTGGATTTTTCCACCCGCTGGCGAGAAAAGGTAATACGAAATGGCGAAATATCCAGCGAATGCGGCAAATAAGCCTGCCGCGATCAGGAAAGGCCAGTGCCTGATTCCCAACACTAGAAAAACTATTCCGAGTATTCCAGGAATGAGGATCATTTTAATCGGCACCCAGTTTTTAAATTGAATACCGCTGTCTTTTTTTGATTTCATCGTAATCCACCTCGTTTAAATTTGTTTGCTAAATTTCTTTCACAGAATAAATATGTTTTGATAGAAGATATTAGATCAATTCTGCCAGAACGATGCAATGTGTGCCGTTTACCCGTCCAATCAACCTTCCTTCGCGTGTTGTGAAGTATTTTTGTTCGAGATCAGCAGGCGTCAGAAGCGAAACAAATTTGAACCCGCGATCTTGCAGGAATTTCTCCTCTGTTCCTTTTTCTATTCCGAAGGTCCACCCTTCGCCAGCTTGGGCCACGGTATCAAAAAGCCCTTTTTCGCCATAATATTGCTGTTCTTTTCTCAGCACAGAGGCATATACAAAATCAAAAGTCACCCTGCTGCCGCTGGCTGAGGTTTCTCGTATAAACCGAAATAAATGCTCCACCGCGGCTGCGTCCAGATACATGAGGATTCCTTCCCCGAGGAACAGCGTTGTTTGATTCAGGCGAAATCCCGCTTCGATTAATACTGATAAAAGGTCACTGGTATTGAAGTCAATGGGAACGAAAACCAATTCTTTGGGTAGGTGTACCTTTTTCCTGCTTAATATCCTGATCTTGGCTTGTTGGATTCTGGGAATATCCAGCTCGAAAATGCGCGTTCCGCTGTTCATGGCTGCCATGCGCAAGGCGCGCGAATCCATGCCTGCGCCGAGGATGACAATTTGGGAGAATTGATCCTTCAATGCAACCATGTAGGATTCATCGAACACTTTCGTCCGTGCGATCACATAGTGATAGATTCCCGCCGGTGCGATCTTTTGAATGAAGGTTTTTCGCAGCACGGGTATTTTTGATACTGCCCAAGCCCACTTGGGCAGAAAGATCTGCGCTAAATTATCCGACCCGCGCATGAGAGCATCTCTTTCCT
>CAYVJI010000086.1:0-4463 GCA_964451805.1 uncultured Pelolinea sp.
TGCCAAACCAGTGATCGTGGTGGAGGGCATTCTGATCTTTTCCGATGAAGTGTTGAGAAACATGTTCGACGTGAAAATCTTCGTAGACACCGACCCGGATATCCGTTTTATCCGCCGGCTGCAGCGTGACATCGCGGAACGCGGCAGGACGACCGACATGGTCATCCAGCAATACCTCTCCACGGTGCGACCGATGCACCTGGATTTTGTTGAACCCTCCAAGCGGTACGCGCACGTGATCGTGCCTGAAGGTGGATTGAACGCGGTGGCGATGGACATGATCATCGCGCGCATCGAAGCGCTGCTGCAGCGCAAAGGCTGAAGAGCGGTGCCGCAAGAACAGCACAAAATCCTGCTACGAGTGCTGGTTTTTCTCTTTACTGTGGCTGTGACCGTGTTATTGATCCATTTTCGCGAGCAAGTGCAGTGCTTTCAGCATTACGGTTATCCGGGCATTTTTCTGGTTTCCCTATTCAGCAACGCCACGCTGATCTTCCCGATCCCGGGGGTGATGTTTACCTCGGCGATGGGCGCGGTTTTTCAGCCTTTTTGGGTGGCGATCGCGGCAGGAGCGGGGGCAAGCCTGGGAGAGATGACAGGCTACCTGGCGGGTTTCAGCGGGCAGGTGATCGCAGACCGGCATGGCTGGTACGAACGGCTGACGGGCTGGATGCGCAAGTATGGCAACCTGACCATCTTGATCATGGCACTGATCCCCAACCCGGTGTTCGATCTGGCGGGCATGGCAGCCGGCATGCTGAAAATGCCGATCGGGCGCTTCCTGCTGTGGTGCCTGCTAGGGAAAATACTAAAAATGCTGGTCTTTGCCTACAGCGGGGCGACCATCTTTCATTTTCTGAATAATCAATAATCCCTCAAAAAACTATTCTTTTTGCTGAAGCCAGACATACGCGTAGGGAGGCAGAGTGAAGCAGCCTGACTGAAGCTGGATAGCTGAGGGAGGCAGATTAAGAGAAGAGTGCAGAAATTCAAAGGAAGCACCAGATAACCCGCAATCCTGCGGCTGCGAGGAAAGATTGTGCACGCAGACATAGCTGCAGGTTGAGGTTTGGCGCCGAACGGCAAAGAGTGCCGGATTTTCCCTCATCAAAAATTCCAGGTTGGGCGCGCCAAAAGCAGTGTGCTTTTTTCGGATCTGGATGAGGGCGCGCAGGCGATGGAAGAGGGAATGCGGATCGGCAAGCTGAGCTTCCACATTTACGGTTTGAAAGCTGAAGGGAGGCTGATCGATGACGGGCAGATAGAGCTGATCGGCTGGGCAGGAAGAAAAACCCGCATTGCGGGCGGAAGACCACTGCATGGGCGTGCGCAGACCATCGCGGTCATAGAGCCAGATGTTATCGCCCATGCCGATCTCATCGCCGTAATAGACGATGGGTGTGCCAGGCAGGGAAAAGAGCATTGCGTATAGCAACTCTATCTTGTTTGGGTCACCACCCAATAATGGCGCCAGACGGCGGCGGATGCCCAGGTTCAAGCGCATGCGAGGATGGGGGGCATAGAAATCCCATAGGAATTGACGTTCCTGCTCGGTGACCATTTCCAGGGTGAGTTCATCGTGATTGCGCAAGAAAGTGCACCACTGGCAGTCGGGAGGAATGGCAGGGGTTTGTTCCAGGATGCGAATTACAGGGGAAGCATCCGAAGCAGCCAGGGCTTTATAGAGCCGGGGCATCAAAGGGAAGCGAAAGGCCATATGGAATTCATCGCCATCGCCGAAATAAGCGCGCAATTCCTGCGGCCATTGATTTGCTTCTGCCAGGAGGATGCGGCCGGGGTACTCTTGATCCATGAGGGCGCGCAGTTCTTTTAGATAGGCGTGGGTTTCAGGCAGATTCTCGCAATTGGTGCCTTCCCTTTCGATCAGATAAGGAACGGCATCGGCGCGGAAACCATCAATGCCCAAATCCAGCCAGAAGCGCATGATAGATTTCATTTCCTCACGCACAGCAGGATTGTCATAGTTGAGATCCGGCTGTGAGGAATAGAAACGGTGCCAATAGAACTGACCAGCTTTCTCGCTCCAGGTCCAATTCGATTTTTCGGTATCAATGAAGATGATGCGTGCATCGGCGTATCTGTGGTCGGTATCGCTCCAGACAAAGTAATCATGATAGGGTGAGCCGGGATCGCTCTCTGCCTGCTGGAACCAGTCACATTGGTCAGAAGCGTGATTGACTACCAGGTCAGCAATGATGCGCATGCCGCGCTTGTGGGTTTCATCCACCAAACGCTTGAAATCTGCCAGGCTGCCCAGGTCAGGATGGACATTATAGAAGTCAGCGATGTCATAGCCGTCATCTTTCAGCGGGGAGGGGTAAATGGGCAGCAGCCAGATGCAATCCACGCCGAGCTGCTGGATGTAATCCAGTTTAGCGGTCAGTCCATTGAGGTCCCCGATGCCATCTTGGTTGGAATCGAAAAAACCACGGGTGTGGACCTCATAAAAGACTGCGTTCTGATACCAAAGATTGTTTTCCAAAATTACTCCAAGCAGGGTCTGAAAAGGATTAATAAATATATCAACATAAATAAAGGCTAACCTTTGACAGAACCAGCCAGCATCCCACGAACGAAAAAGCGCTGCAAAGCAAGAAAAACCAACATTGGCAGAGCCATGGAAATAAATGCAGCCGCAGTCAGCAGATGCCAGCCGCCGCCCAGGGATGTAACCATGTTGCCGATCTGATAGGTCAGGACGGGGTTTTCGCCCCCCAGGAAAACTAGGGCGACCAACAGGTCATTCCAAATCCACAAAAACTGGAAGATTCCCAAAGATGCCAAAGCCGGCACAGATAGCGGGATGGCCAAGCGATAAAAGGCAGTCCAATGAGAAGCCCCATCCAGATAAGCCGACTCAAAAATTTCATGTGGCAGGCTACCAATGAAATTGCGCATTAAAATAATGGCGTAAGGCAGTCCAAAGCCAGTATGGAAAAGCCAGATACCTAAAAAAGTACCGTTGAGACCTAATTGTGCATACAAGCGAGAGATCGGAATAAGAGTCATTTGAAGCGGTATGACCTGCAAGCCCACAAGCAAGGCGAAAAGCCATTGGCGCCCGCGAAAATGCATCCAGGAAAAGGCATAAGCCGCAAATGATGCAAACAAGATGGGGAGGATAGTGGAGGGGATGGCAACCAATAGACTGTTGATAAATGCGCGTCCCATGCCTCGCGGGTTGGCCAGGTCACGGATATCACAAAACAAATCAACCGATTGGGCGCCAGCGGCACAATCTGCCCGATAGGTTTTGTTACCGCGATAACCGGTCATAGCGTCAATATAATTATCGAGCGTGAATTTTGAGCGGGCTTCGATGCCAGAAATACGGCGCATGTAAGAAGCAATTGTGGCAGTTGTGTTCTCGTCTGGGATAGAAATCTCACCCATATGCGGTTCGCTATCGAACTCTTTCTCAAGAGCAGCAAGCAAGGCGAACGAGCGACGAATGTTTTGCACAAACTCGGGATCCGTTAAATCTGCAGATGCAATTGCGTCCCCTTTGTCACCGTGACAGGGAGCACAGTTTGTTTGAAATTCCTCATATCCTTTCGGCTTGGAAAAGATTGTCCACCAACCGGTCTCATTCACATCCTGGACAGGCCGGAAGGACGTGATCAGCAATCCGATTGAGGGCAGCAACCAGATAAAGCACAAACCAATCAGGACGAAATGGATTGGAAGCTCCTTCAACCAATGCAGAAATCGATTTAGTGTTTTCATCGGGTTGACTCCTGCTCTTGGAAGCGGCGGATATTGAATATCATGGCAGGAATAATCACCATTATCAATACAATCGCAATTGCAGATGCTCTGCCAGGCTGATAGTTTTTGTACATTTCAATATATAAACGGTTGGCAATCACTTCGGTACCATAATTGCCTCCCGTCATGACATAGACGATGTCAAAAATTTTCAATACATTGATGACCATGGTTGTAATCACGACCGTGATGGTCGGAAGCACTTGAGGAACCATAATCTTCCAGAATACCATCCATTCATTGGCACCATCTACGCGAGCTGCTTCCAGAATTTCTACCGGAACTCCCTTAAGAGCAGCCGCCAAGATAGTCATGCAAAAACCGGTCCACATCCAAATCCCTACTACGATCAGCGCCAGGGTATTGATACGCGGTTCGGTAAGCCAAGAAATGGGCTGCCCGCCAAGCGCGGTGACGACGGCATTGAGCAAACCGATTTGCACCTGACCGGTGCCATAGTTATACATAAATTTCCAAATAACACCTGCACCCACGAAAGAAATGGCCATAGGCAGGAAGATGATAGATTTGGCAATGGATTCATAGCGCACTTTATCTGCCAGGATTGCAATCAACAAACCCATGCCAACCGTAACACTGACCATAATGAGGATCCATTTAATATTATTCAGAAAAGCAGCCTGCATAATGGTGGAGGTGAGGGCATAATGGAA
>CAYVJI010000087.1:0-3828 GCA_964451805.1 uncultured Pelolinea sp.
TCGATAAAAGAACATCAAGCCATTGTGGAAGCCATCTTATCTGGTGATAGCGAAACAGCCAGCCAGGTGACCTATACCCATTTGCAGCTTGTCCGCGATGAGCTGGTCACCCTGCTCGTAAATATGGTCTTGCCGTATGCCAAAGATGGGGTTTAATACCCTGTTATTCATCATATCCAATCGTTAAAAAAATGGACTATATCAATATCGGAAAAAGTGGATTGAAAGTCAGCCGTTTCTGTTTAGGCACTTTCAATTTTTTTCACGTTACCGGAGAAAGTGAAGCGTTGCAGCTTTTAGATAAAGCAGAAGCGTTGGGAATAAATTTTTTCGATACAGCCAATATCTATGGCAAAGAGAAGAGCTGCCGGGGTGCTGCAGAAACACTGCTGGGCAACTGGTTCCAAAAAGATAAAGGACGCAGGCAGCGCTGTGTCCTATCCACAAAAGTATATGGACCAATGGGATCAGGTCCAAACCAAAGCGGTTTATCCGCTTATCATATCCACCAAGCTTGCGATGACAGCTTGCGGCGATTGAACACTGATCATATTGATATCTACCAAATGCATCACTATGATCCTTCTGTCCCTTGGGAAGAGATCTGGCAGGCATTTGAAATCTTAATACTCCAAGGAAAAGTTCTGTATATTGGCAGCAGCAATTTTTCCGCCTGGCAGATCATGAGAGCACAGTATGCGGCTGATCGAAAGAATCAGTTGGGATTGATCTCAGAACAAAGCATTTACAATTTAAAGGAACGTACGGTGGAGCTGGAAGTCTTGCCTGCAATCCGTGAGTTAGGCATGGGCTTTTTCCCCTGGAGTCCTCTGGGAGGCGGAGTGTTGGCGGGCAGCGCTAGAAATAAATCAACAGGACGGAGATCATTAAATCATAAGAGGGAAGAGGTAGAAAGAATCTCAAAGACACTCAAGGATTATGAAGAGGCCTGCATTCAGATTGGAGCAAAACCTTCGCATGTGGCACTGGCGTGGCTTTTACACAACAAAGCCGTGACCGCTCCAGTGATCGGTCCACGCAACGCCGAACAACTGGAAGATAGTCTGCAGGCATTAGAAATCAAGCTGGATCAAGAGACATTGAATAAACTTGATCGCATTTGGCCAGGTCCGGGGGAAGCGCCAGATGCCTATACTCACTGGGGTCAACCCCGTTAGGCGATCAATTTTGCTTGTCGGCTGCAATAATCTCCAGCAGCATCTGTGTGGATCGTTGAACCAATGCCACACAGGAATTCTCTTCTGCTTTTCCCACCCAATGGTCTTTGAGATCCTGGCAATTCAACCAGCCAAATTCTCGCAAAAACCGGTCGCGTAATTCCACTGCGCGTTGCTGACAATAACCATCATCCGAATTTACTTCTGTTCGACCATGCAGCATACCAATAGCCATGATTGCGCCGGTCAATGCCCCACATAAATCATTGTGGGCACAACCAATGCCTCCCGCGAAAGGCGTGCCCATGCGCAAGGCAGCAGGTTCGATATTTCCATTGTAATGATCACCAATTGCCTTAAGAATAGCTTCCGAACAATGAAAACCGTTTTCCATAAGTTGACCCGCTTGATTAGCAATTTGAGTCATTCTTGTTTTTTCCATGTTTTTTATCTCCTGCCAATCTAACTGTATTTTCACCAGAGATTTCTATTCGTCAATGACCTCATGCCCACCTTTTAGTGATAGGATTAGATCTTTACGGCGGAGGGCACGTTTGCGGTCAATTTCCACCATACCTGCTTTATCATCCGCCACTTTCAGCAGTGCTTGTAGCCAAGCTCCGCTTTGGACCGGTGTATGCGCCACACGCCAGCGCTCAACAAATATAGGCAGCTGCTCGGCATTGACAATACGCTGGTGCTTAACCGTCTTTTTCACTCCATAGGCTTCCGCGGTAACTTCGTATTCCTCATATTCCGGTTTGACTGGGCAGATCTGCATGCAAGCACCGCATTTAATGCAGAAATAATCCGCAAGCACTAATTCGCCTGCATCATTGATATGCAACGCGCGTGTCGGGCAAATATCCGCACATGCCAGGCAGCCTTCCACGCACAACTCGCGCCGCAATACCACGCTGCCCTTCCAGGGCTGTTCCACCCGAAATGCACCGTCACTGGCAACTTCGCATTGTCTGCAGCGAATGCAAAAGGCATCATCTATGTGCTGGGTTTTTTCTTTTTCATCATAGCTGATGACATGTGTGGGGCAATTCTCAATGACAAAGTCCTTGCGCGACCAGTCAAATGCTTTTTGATCGAATTCCGTGGATTGGATCAGTTGTGGGAAAGCTCCATATTTGATCACCGGGTTTTCTTCTTCCCCATTTACGCTCATATCAATAGCACTGACCGGGCACATTTCCACGCACTCGCCACAAAAAATACATTTGTCCGCTTTGATATCCACCACTTGCTTCTGATGCATGCGCCCGTTTTCCAGTACTGCATCCACATGCTGGACTGCATCTACTGGGCAGATGCTGGGACCAATCTGGCAGCCGACGCAGCGTTCCAAATCCCAGCGCATGATATAGTGGCGGGTGACCATAGCCCGTTCAAGCACAATTTCCTGCTGGTTGCTGCGTTTTTGGGTTAATCCTCGTTTGCTCATGAGCGACTCCTAATCCCTGCGAACTTCTTGTACCTGATGGTGCTGGTGATCAAATACACGCACAATCAAGGGCGTATCGCCCGGAGCAGCATGCGTCGCGCAGCCAAAGCATGGATCATACGCGCGAAATGCCATTTCAATCTTATTCATCACCGCATCTCCCACCGTTTTTCCGGGTTCAATCAACGCTTCCGCTGCCTTTTTGATAGACATATCGATGGCGGCGTAGTTATTCGTAGTGCCCACAATCAAATTGACTTTCTGGATCAAACCGCGCTGATCGGTAACATAATGGTGCGTCAGTGTTCCGCGCGGCGCCTCTACTATTGCTATACCTTCCGTGGGGGTTTCAGTTGGGATGGTACGCACATCTTTTGAGGTGATCTCAGAATCGGTAACCAATTCCAAGGAGCGCTCAGCCGCATACAACATTTCAATCAAGCGAGCCCAATGGGTCGCCAGGGTTGCATGCACCGGTTTGCCACCCAAGGTCTTGAAATATTTTTCGTATTCCTTCTGCGCCAATGGGGTAGCCATGCCATCCGCCGCATTCAGCCGTGAGAGCGGTGATGCGCGGTAGACGCCGCTTTCAGCTCCATCCACGAATCCTTTCCAACCAATTTCTTTAAGGTATGGAAATTTGAGGTACGTCCAAGGCTCAATATGCTCTGCGATAATATCCAGGTATTGCTCTGGTGAATACTTTACCAATTCTTTCCCATCCGGATCAACCACACGCACCTTGCCATCATAGAAGTTAATCAAATTGTGTTCATCCACCAAGCCCATATAATAGGTGCGGTGTGCAAAAGCATCGCTCAGGATCATATCTAGGTAAGCTTTATTCTTAAGCACCACATCCTCAAAGAGTTTTAAACTAAACTTGGATGTTTCGATTGAGTTGCGCGCAATCTGCTCGATGCGTTTGCGTTCCTCCTCCGTAATCGGTTTGCTCATGCCACCTACTAGGGCACCCACAGAATGAATATAGCGCCCACCGATGATCTTTGCAATTTCATGATTCTCGCTCAACAATCCCATTACGCGCGAACCGATCTCCCGCCCCACTTTTCGCACCACGCCGAGAATATTGCGTTCTTCTTTGGGCGCTTGTGGCCCTACCACAAAATCCGGTCCGCCCAACACATAAAAATGGGTGGCATGATCCGCCACAAAAAAGGCGGAATAGAGCAGTTC
>CAYVJI010000088.1:0-3239 GCA_964451805.1 uncultured Pelolinea sp.
CTGGGTAGCTAACGTCTGGCAGAGATAACCGCTGAAAGCATCTAAGTGGGAAACTTGCCTCAAGATTAGATCCCTGTTTTCCCGTAAGGGAGTAAGGTCGCAGGAAGACTACCTGCTTGATAGGCGGCATGTGTAAGCGCAGTAATGTGTTTAGCTAAGCCGTACTAATGACCGAGGGCTTCATCGACGTGGTGCGGAGAACTCGATAGTCTTTGTCATCAACTTACATACTATTTCACGGTTCATTAAAAAGTCTCTTGGTGATTGGTGCGACAGTGGTACACCCGGTAACATCTCGAACCCGGCAGTTAAGGCTGTCAGCGCCGATGGTACTTGGGGGGCGACCCCCCGGGAGAGTAGGTCGTTGCCAAGAGGCTTTTTTTATTTAACTGCCTGTAGAAAACCAAATCCTCCTTTTTCGATTGGTCGTTTAGAGGGCTTGCGTATTTCGTGTCAGTCTTGACCGGTTTGGGGTCCTGCCTGCATTGTATTTCGTGATTGCATGCGTTGGATTATGAAACTGATGGAATAGGCAGCGCCGGCAATGAGGATGATCGTTGCACCGGAAGTGAGGTTCAGGTAAAAGGAAAGCAGCAAACCGCTGAAACTGAACAGGATGCTTAATAGGCTTGCCAGCAGCATCATGCGTTTTAGGTCTTTAACAAAAAGGCCTGCTATGGCAGGCGGCATAGTCAGTAGGGCGATCACCATGATCAATCCCACAATGCGCATGGTCATCACAACGGTCAATCCGATTAGGCATACTAGCATGAGATATAGTTTGTCAACTGGAACGTTTACCACGAAAGCGAAGGTCTCATCGAACGAGATCGCTTGCAGTTCGCGGTAAAACAGCCATACCAGAATCACAATAACTGCATTCAAGACTAGCATGATCATAAGATCTCTGTTGGGAACTGCCAAGATGCTTCCGAAGAGATAGCTCATGAGGTCCGCTTTATAACCCGGGCTTAAGTCTAAAAATATGATCCCCAACGCCATTCCAATAGCCCACATGACTCCGATGATGGTGTCTGAACGCTGCCCGGTCTTGCGGTGTACGATACCCATGCCCAATGCTGCCAAAAGGCTGAACACGATCGCGCCGATGACGGGATTGATGCCTAATAAGTAACCCAAACCAATTCCGCCATAAGCGGCATGAGCGATACCGCCGCTGAGGAATACGATCCGGTTGATCACCACGTACGTGCCGATGATCCCGCAGGCGATGCTCACCAAAACCCCCGCAGCCAGTGCATTGCGCATGAATCCATATTGGAAAATTTCAAGCATGTTTATCTCCCCTTTCCTCGTGAGCAGATAAAACGCGATGCGGCAAGCCGTGCGCGATTAGATCGATTGGGCATTTATAGATCGCATACATCATATCTTGAGTAACTTCCTTCTTGCCGTGGTAGTGCAGTCTGCGATTCAAACAACCGATGCTCTTGACGTATGAAGAAACGGCGTTCATGTCGTGGCTCACCATTACGATGGTTACTGTCCGGTTGATGCGCCGCAGAAGATCGTAAATCTTGCTGGCGGCTTGTGGGTCAACGCTGGCAGTCGGTTCGTCCAGTAAAAGAATTTGTGGTTGAGAAGTAAGCGCGCGTGCGATATACACTCGCTGCCGTTGTCCAACCGATAGTTCACCGATTGCGCGTTGGCCGAACTCTTCCATCTCAACCTGCTCCAACGCGTATTCGATCACCGCGCGCTCTTCAGGGCTTATCGGTCTGAAGGGTTTTCGGCAGCCCAGCAAACCCATTTGCACAACTTCCCATGCCCGGATGGGGAATTGACGGTCGAATTCCACGCTTTGTGGAACGTACCCAATCTGGCAGCGACCATCTGCGACGCTTTTTCCCATGATTCGAATTTTGCCGGCTGTTGGTTGCAGCAGTCCGATTAGTGTTTTCAGCAGTGTGGTTTTTCCGCCGCCGTTGGGACCGATTAAACCAATGAAATCCGTCTCATAGACCACAAGATGGATATCTTCTAAAATCGTTTGAGAATCAAGCGATACCCATACCCCTGCCATTTCAATGACGGCAGGCGCATGCTTATTGGGCTTATTGTCCATGGTCTTCTCTCAATGCTTTGCTGAAGATATCTGAGATCTTTTTCATGTTGTCAAGCCAGTTTTCTTCTAAGGGACTGATGAGTATCACTTCTCCATTGATTTCCTGGGCGATATAATCGGCAGTCCGGCTGCTGAATTCTGGTTGGGCAAAAATGACCCGTACGTCTTCTTCTTTGGCTTCATCAATGATCCTGGCAAGTTCCTGTGCGCTGGGTTCACTTCCATTGATTTCTATTGCTACTTGCTCTAAACCGAAATCCTTGGCGAAATATCCCCAAGCAGGATGGAAGACGAAAAACCGCTTGGTTGGGATGCTGCTGAAGGTTGCCTGGATTTGTTCCTCCAGAGCGTTGATTTCATCAACGAAGATTGTGCGATTTCTTTCATATTCGACTTGATGATCCTTGTCAATTTCTGCCAGCGACAGGGCTATGGTTTCGGCGAGGAGCCTGACGTTTTTAGTTGAAAGCCAGATATGCGGATCCAAAGTACCACCTTCATGTTCTTCTTCGAGGTCTTCTCCATGAGTATGAGCGCTGATGGGAATTTTTTGAATACCCGCTGAGAGATCAATGATTCGCATCTTTGGATTCGCCGCGGCAATTTTCTCCAACCAGGCGTCTTCAAATTCCACTCCAATGCTGAAATACAGCGCGGAACGGCTCAGCGCTGTCATCTGCTCCGCTTTGGGTTCATAGGAATGTGGCGATTCACCTGGCCCGACCATTACATTAACCGCAACATGCTCCCCTCCAATCCTTTGCACAAAATATTTTTCCGGCAAAATGCTCACGGTCACCATGATCGTCTGTTCATTCATTTGTGCGGAATTTGCACATGCTGCCGTCAGCACTGCAATCATCAAGAATAAGATAAGCCTTTGGAAGTATTTTCTATTATTCATTGGTATCCTGTGGATTATTCTTTTGTTTTTGACAATCTGGGCATACACCTGATAATTGCAGCCAATGACGGGTTACATCGTACCCAAATTTCTCGCCGATTTGTCTGAATTGCTCTTCAGCTTCTAAACCGTCAAAATATGTGCTGCGTCCGCATTGAGCGCAGATCAGAAGATGTTGATGACGGTTGGTAGCACGGAAAATTTTCTGGCAATGACCGAAATGATGCACGCGTTCGATCAGCCCTAATT
>CAYVJI010000089.1:0-3227 GCA_964451805.1 uncultured Pelolinea sp.
AAAGTGTTATTTGTACAGAGAAAAATAATCTCCTGAATTTTTCCGCCATGAAAGGCTTGCTTCAAATATTTACAACGCAGGTTAAACCTTTCGAACCAGTTCAATCTCCGTTACACATCTAAAATGTAGGACCATTTCATCAATTTTGATTAACAAGGTGTTTTCATACTATAATTGCTGCGATAGTTGTTAGGGAAAATCTATAAGGAGTTCACCATGATTGTTACTACCAAAAAATTATTTAAAGCCGCTTACGGCAAGTACGCCCTGGGCGCCTATAACATCAACAACCTGGAACAGACCATGGGGTTGTTCCGCGGGAATATCGACAGCCAAGCACCTTTCATCATCCAGATCAGCAAGGGCGCCCGCAGCTACACAGACAAGATCATGCTGGAAGCTATCATCCGGGCTGCAGATGAAGTCTTTTCAAAAGCTATTTTCGCTGTTCACCTCGATCATGGCGATGAAGAGACCTGCTACGACTGCATCGAGAGCGGTTTCTACAGCTCGGTGATGATCGATGCCAGTCATGAGGAATACGAAAAGAATATTGAGATCACCAAACGAGTAGTGGATGCCGCGCATGCCAAGGGCATCGTAGTGGAGGCAGAGCTCGGTCAATTGGGCGGCGTGGAGGAACACGTATCCGTGGCTGAAGAGAAAGCCAAACTTACCGACCCCGGCCAGGCTAAAGATTTCATCACTCGAACAGGCTGTGATTCTCTAGCAGTAGCCATCGGCACCAGCCATGGTGCTTTCAAATTCTCGGGCAGCCAATCGCTGCACTTCGATGTGCTGGCAGAAATTCAAAAGATTTTGCCCGGTTTCCCGCTGGTCATGCATGGATCCAGCTCTGTCCCGCAAGATGAAGTCGAGCGCATCAACGCCGCCGGCGGCAAACTGCTGGGCGCAAAAGGTGTAGACGCCACCCAATTCAAGCAGGCTGCCAAATTAGGCGTGACCAAGATCAATATTGACACCGATGGACGTTTAGTGTGGACACGCGTACACCGTGAGTATTTCATCGAACACCCGGAAGGCTTTGATTTGCGACCACCCGGCAAGATCTTTATGACAGAATACGCTAAGTTCATCGCCCAAAAGAATGACTATTTGGGTTCCTCCGGGCAGCTTGAGGAAGTGCGCAAACTGGTGTCATAAACAAGATTTATCGCGCTTTTGCAGAAGGGATCCGCTGTCAGTTTAAACCGGATCCCTTTTTTTGAGCCTTCACATAACGAATATAATAATAGTGGGTTATCACATACATTAATCAGAGAAAAAGGAAAAAATGGAAGAGAAAAATTATCTTATTGACATGGATGGTGTGCTGATCAGCGGCAAGAAACTAATCCCGGGAGCAGACCTTTTCATACAAACTCTAAAAGAAAATGATAGAAAATTTTTGGTACTGACCAATAACTCTATCTACACCCAAGTTGACCTTGCCCACCGGCTGCAGAACATCGGTTTGGAGATTGACGCAGAACAGATCTTCACCTCCGCCATGGCCACCGCCATCTTCATGCATTCTCAGAAACCGAACGGCAATGCCTTCGTGATCGGGGAGAGCGGATTGAACGTTGCCATTCATAACATGGGTTACATCATGACGGATGAGAAGCCAGATTTTGTGGTGCTGGGCGAGACTTTCGATTACAACTTCCGCCAGGTGACCAAAGCAGTGCGCTTGATCCTAGAAGGGGCTTCTTTCATTGCCACCAATCCTGATCCAGTGGGGCCGTCCGAAAGCGGCGTTGTGCCGGCCTGCGGAGCGATGGCGGCCTTGATTGAAAAAGCCTGCGGACGCACGCCCTTTTATTGCGGAAAACCCAGCCCCTTCATGATGCGTTCTGCGCTGAACTACCTGGGAGTGCATTCAGAGAACACTACCATGATCGGCGATCGCATGGATACGGATATCGTTGCCGGCATACAGAGCGGCATGGATACCATCCTGGTGCTCAGCGGGGTTACTTCCCTGAAACAAATCGAAGAATACCCATATCGTCCTAGCCAAATTCTGAAATCCGTAGCAGATATTAAAGTATAAGTAAAAGAATCTTCAAACAATCATCTTTCGAATTGTCCGCATGCGTGTCGTGTGGATTTTTGTTTTTAATGGACAGTTTATATATAATCAGACAGCGAGGAAATACTCATGACATTTACAATTGAATTTCAACCGGTTGGCATACGGCTGGTATGCTCCGAGGCAATCACAGTATTGGATGCAGCCCGGCAGGCAGGCATTCAATTGCGTGCTGATTGCGGAGGACAAGGTAGCTGCGGAAAATGCCTGATTCAATGGGTGGATTCAAAAATCGAATCCCCATCATCCGCAGACCTGCAGCATCTCAGCAGCACCCAATTGCAGCAGGGCTACCGGTTGGCGTGCGCAACGCTGATTGAACGAGATGCAAAGTTTTTTATTCCTCCTCAATCCATCCCGTCAGGACAAATCCTTCAAACAGATAGCAAAACCACTCTTTTTGAAATAGATGCACCCATCCAGCAAACCAGTCTACAGGTGGCAGCTGCCAGTTTAAATGATTTGAATTCTGATTTAGAAAGGCTGAGCCTTGGTCTAAAAAAGCCGCAATTATGCGCCGACCTGGCAAGCCTGCGAAGCATTGCCCGCCTGCTGCGCACCAATCATTGGCAGATCAGTGTTATTCAGCATGGCGATCGCATACTACATGCCTGCGATGAGCCGCTACAACCACTGGCAGGTCTGGCAGTGGATGTTGGCAGCACTAAATTGGCATGCTACCTGATTAACTTGGAAACCGGGCATCTGCTGGCAGCCAAAGGCACCCCAAACCCGCAAGTCATGTACGGTGAAGATATCATGGCACGCCTGGCGTATGCTCAAAAGGGCGTTGTTGAGGAAAAGAAGTTGCAGACTTTGGTCATCAATGCCATCAACCAGACAACGTCAGATCTATGCGCACAAGTTGGCGTGGATCCTGAAAAAATTGCTGACGCCTGCCTGGTGGGCAACACAGCCATGCAGCATTTCTTCCTGAACCTGCCCAGCGCAGCCCTGGCAGTCTCTCCATTCGTACCGGTAACCTCCAATCCACTCACTCCCTTTGCGCATGAGATCGGTTTAAAAGGTCTGCCGCAAATGGGCGTCTATGTGCCGCCGGTCATCGCCGGATTCGTGGGCAGCGACCATCTGGCTTTCCTGTTAGCCAGCGGCTTCGGGCAGGATAAGCGCA
>CAYVJI010000090.1:0-3115 GCA_964451805.1 uncultured Pelolinea sp.
TGGGCAAAGAAAAATTTTATGAGTATATGAGTGCTTTTGGAATCGGTCAACGCACAAGCATTGATCTGGGTGGTGAAAAAATCTGGCCGCTCAGCGTTCCCGGTGATTCAGATTGGTATCCGATTCAGTTAGCGACCAATTCCTTCGGGCAAGGCGTGGCAGTAACACCCCTTCAACTTGCCACTGCCATCTCAGCTGTTGCAAATGATGGCAAGATGATGAAACCGCACGTCCTGAAAGCCATCATCCAAGACGGCAAGCAATATGATATAACCCCGCAGGTATTGGGAGTGCCAGTGCAAACTAAAACGGCTAAAACCATGACAGAAATGTTGGTGAAATCACTTGAAAACGAATCCTCTTTGGCGTTAGTACCGGGTTACAGTATTGCTGGAAAGACAGGTACTGCGGAAATTCCTGTCGAAGGAAAATATGGGACTGATCTAACCAATGCTTCTTTCGTTGGATGGGGTCCTGCGCAGAATCCCCAATTTCTGGTTTACGTCTGGCTGGAAAAGCCAAAAGAATCTCCATGGGGTTCCGTTGTCGCCGCACCGCTGTTCAGTGAAATTGCCAAAGAATTGGTTGTGTACTTGAATATTCCACCTGATGAGGCTCAACAGAACCTCGTTGCTAAGGAAAGCTAATCATGATCACTCTACAAGATGTAATCGCAGCCCTTACAGGCGAACTGCTTGAAAATAGCCGCATGGTTTTTACAGAAACTGTGATTGATTCACGCAAAGCCATTCCCGGTTCACTTTTTGTCGCGCTAGGTGGTGAAAAATCAGATGGGCATCAATACGTGAAAGCCGCATTCAAGAATGGGGCTGTCTGCGCATTGATTCATAAAGATATTCTAGAAAATTTCCCCATCTTGGATTTACGAGAAGGAAACTCAAAACCTCCGATCAGAATCCCAACCACTCCATTTTGCATTCGAGTAAATGATAGTCTATCTGCTCTGCAGGAAATTGCACGTTTCTGGCGCCAAAAACAAAGTCTGAGGGTAATTGGTATTACCGGCAGTGTTGGAAAATCCTCCAGCAAGGAATTAATTGCTGAAATCTTGTCCCATAAATATCATACTTTTAAGAATCCCGGTAACTACAACAATGAAATTGGGCTACCCCTGACAATTCTAAACCTGGGCAGCGGTTATGAACGGCTGGTTGCCGAAATGGGATTCTATTTTCCCGGTGAAATCACTTTTTTATGTGAGATTGCCAGACCGGATATAGGAGTAGTGACCAATGTTGGGACAGTGCATGCAGAGCGTGCGGGGTCACAATCGGTCATTGCGCAAGGAAAATCAGAACTCATCCAAGCACTGCCGCCAGCTCCGCAAGGTTTTGCGGTCCTGAATTATGATGATCCTTATGTAAGGGCTATGGCAGATATAACCAGGGCAGATGTGCTCTTTTATGGATTAGATCAAAAATCAGATATATGGGCTGATGAAATTCAGGGACGCGGCTTGAAGGGGATCCAATTTAAACTGCATTACGAGGATCACTCAGTCTCTATGGAAGTCCCTATTTTAGGCAGACATTCTGTACAGACGATTCTGCGAGCGGCTGCAGTTGCGTTTTTAGAAGGAATGAGCTGGAGAGAGGTTACTGAGGGATTGATGCAATGCAGCACCCAGTTAAGGCTCGTAGCAGTTCAATCAAAAAGCGGTGCTTTGATTTTGGATGATACCTACAATGCAACTCCTGAATCCACACTTGCAGCTCTGGATTTGCTAGCCGAGCTGAAAGGTCAAAAAATCGCTGTATTAGGGGATATGCTTGAACTTGGTCAATATGAGCAGTTAGGTCATGAAGTGGTTGGCAGGCGTGCTGCTCAGGTTGTATCGCATCTGATTGCAGTCGGTCCGCGAGGCCGCACCATTGCAGATACAGCACACCAAGATGGATTGCCAGCCACAGCCATTACCTGGGTTGAAGATGCGCTGCAGGCTGCTGATATTCTAAAATATAACCTGAATAGTGGCGATATCGTCCTCATCAAAGGATCTCATGGTTTGCGGATGGACCGCATTGCGTCCATTCTGGAGGAAAGCGTATGAAAGAAACCTCACTTGCCCTCTCACTTAGTTTCCTGGCATTTATCATGACAGTTATATGGGGTAATCCCTTAATTGGCTTGCTGAAATATTTTCGGGTTGGAAAGATCATTCGCGAGGAAGGACCTGACCGCCATCTTGAGAAATTGGGGACGCCCACCATGGGCGGATTTATGATCATTGCCCCCGTTCTGCTGCTCACTGTGCTGCTCAATGCCGCAACTTTGCTCGGTTTTGATATCCTGGGCAAATCTGTGCTGGTTCCCCTCCTCGTTTTGGTGTTCTTTAGCATTTTAGGCGCCATTGACGACTGGGAAGGCATTCGCGGTACCCGCCGTGGTCTAGGAATGCGCGCCAGGACAAAATTCCTCATCCAGCTTGCCTTAGGTTTAGCCACTGCTTTCGCCTTGAAATATATTGTCAAGGTACCAGAAATGTATTGGCCAACGTATCCCGAACCGATCAGTTTAGGAAGTTTCTATATCCCCATTGCAACCATTATCATCGTAGGTTTCTCAAATGCGATCAATTTCACTGATGGATTGGATGGTCTGGCAGGGCTGATCTCTGCTACAGCTTTCGTTGCCTATGGGGCTATCGCCTTGCTACAGGGACAGGTTTTTCTTGGTCGTTTTTGTTTCACTATTGTGGGTGCACTTTTTGGATTCCTGTGGTTTAACGTCCACCCAGCTGAACTTTTCATGGGTGATACCGGTTCGTTGGCGATTGGTGCCACACTGGGTACTTTTGCCTTGATGACAGGTCAATGGTTGATCCTGCCAGTCATAGCCATCATACCTGTTTGTGAAACTTTAAGTGTGGTAATACAGGTCGCATTTTATAAACTCACGAATGGCAGGCGTTTTTTCCGCATGGCTCCTTTGCACCACCATTTTGAATTGCTGGGATGGAGTGAAACGCAAGTTGTACAACGCTTCTGGCTTGTTAGCCTAATCGCGGCTATGCTGGGTATAGCTTTTATCTTTGTGGAGTAAGCATGAAGGATTGGCAAGGGAAGAAAATTTTAGTGATTGGAGCCGCCCGTCA
>CAYVJI010000091.1:0-3081 GCA_964451805.1 uncultured Pelolinea sp.
ACCCAGCATAGCCGCCAATTCATCCAATGCGGCCTGCTCCTTCTCATCGATGACCGACTGCCCTCCGAATCCCAGCACACCGCCGGTCTTGGTCTCCGCCACCTTGCGCGCCATATCCACCAGCCAGCGTTTGAAACCTTCTCCATCTGGCAGCGTAGCTGCCACGGCAGCGCCATCCGTGACGATCTGTTTCATTTCCGCGCGCAGTTCAGCTGGCGTTTTGGATTCATATTTGACAGCTGTAGCTTTCGCATCTTCCAGCGACATACCCTTCATAGCCGCCAGCAGGTCATCTACCAGGCTGCCATAACCGCTGCTGCCAGCTTTGGCGGCAGTTTCCTGAGCGAACTTGCTGGCGCTGAAGACTTCTTTGAAAATCTCCAAGCCGCCCCCGCTGGCCGTTGCCACAAACGTGGATGCCGCTCCCACTGAATTGATCAGCAGCTTCCATTTTTCTTCACCAACCTGCTCCCTAATGACCATTTGAAACCTCCATTTATATGTTCGATTTCAGTATATACCCAACAAAAAATGAATCAACGATGTCAACCCATGAGATATTGTCAGAAATTCAGGTTCTCAATGGAGTTTTTCAATGGTTATCGTTCAATGCAAGCAGTGTACGCAAATTTTAACTTACTGCTGAGATTGCAGCAAAGGGATCGCCCGCTCTTCCAGGTCAGCTGCTTCAAGCAGCATTTCCGCATCCATGGATTGGTTGAGCGCCAAATCGGTTAATATCGTCCCGGATTTTATGTACATCTCACTGGCTTCATCAAAGCCATTGCGCGCCAGATATGCGCCAAATTGAAGGCGAGCATTTCCCAACTCCAACAGCAGAGCTAGCGTTGATTCGGAATCATCCGGTTGTTCGGCGAAACTGCGAATTTGTGCGGGTGCCTCATCTGCCCGCAGCAGGTTGGCTTCAATGACCGCATCGGCAGCGGGCGGACTGCCGGGTTCTATCAAGAACAGCATCCAGAACGGCCCCATGGGCGGAGCGCCGGGGATGGCATCTGTTTCTTCCCAGGCTTGCATAAAGTTTTCCACGGATGTTTTTAGCTGGCCAGCTGCTGCGGTGGGATCAGTGGGATCATTTACGTAGATGTATTGCGCATCATAGCCCTTGACCACCATGAAGTGCGAGGCAGGATCCTTGCCGATGACATCTCGCCAGTATTCTGAGATGGCAGCGAAATCATCATAGACTGCATAGAAGTTCAGGTGCACCATTACAGGGTGACCGTCAGATACAGCCCGCTTGAGAGTATCCAAGGCTTCATCGGAATTCATAAACGAAAACAGATAGGTAGCATTGCTCTCAAAGGGCAAGGCAGCCGGTTGGAAAGGATCCGATGCTGAACCTCCCTCTTGAAATCCCAGTGCATAATCCGCACGCATGTTGTTTAACATGAAAACAATGGATTGCATCATGTAAGGAGAAATCAGCATGGAGGGCACTTCAGGAAAATTCAGGTGCAGGGCACTGGAGCCCATACCGCTGAAAGCCACCACATCAGCGAAATCCAATTTAGGATGTTCGTATTTCACCAGCATACCGGCTGCACCCAGATAGCATAGACCCGGCAGGTCGTTGGAACCAGAATACAGCAGCGGTACATCCAGCATCATTTCATCCAGCGCTGGCGGAAGATCTAGGTTAGCGTATTCTTTTGATTCCGCGTCTTTAGTCGGGGAACCGGCAGGTTGAATGTCTTCCAGAAGGATAACCAATTGACCTTCGAAGGAATTTAATTTGCCCCGCACGTTCAACGTTGTGCCGGTTTGAAAAGCCTCCTGGTCAGCAGCCTTCCACTGTTCCCACATTGGGAAAGGCGCAAAAATGCCCACCCGGCAGCCGCCATCCTCCAACATGGCGAACTTGCCTTCTGGGTTGCCTTCCTCGATCAAAATGATCGTGCCCGAAGTGCTGACCTGGCTGCCCACCTGTTCCTCACCAATCTCGCAGAGAGGTATGGGTTGTTCTTCAGAGACTGTCGATTGCAGGTCGGATGCTGTCAGCGGCGGGGAGGTTCCAATTTGCGGAGCGCATGCCATTGCAGCAATCAGAACAAGCAACATCCCCCCATGAGAAAGCAATGCGGTTTTCATCACTTCCCTCCACAAGCAATTGATCATGGATTTGGACGTGTACATGATCAATTTCATTTTCATTGTAGTACGAACCAGATTGGGTTTCAAGCAAGTGAATCGAAAATTGTATGGGGTATCGTGAGAAAAAAGGCGTTGAAAATCATCAATTGCGTGCTTTCTTCCTAAAAAAACCAATTGGGTTTCAAACTGGACATTTCACCTTATTTTGTAATATCATGAAAATAAATTCAAATGGACAGGATCAAAATGAACACAATCACAAAAATTGGAATCATCATCTGCGACCGCTACCGGCGCTGCGCGGGCGGGAAATGCCTGCGCGCCATGCGCAATAAAGAAGGCGCATTCAGCATCTATAAGGACACCGACCTGCAGCTGGTGGGCTACACCACCTGCGACGGCTGTCCGGGCGGCAATATTGAATATGCCGGCGAAGAGATGATCAAGAATGGTGCACAGGTCATCCACCTGGCAACCGGTCTGGTGGTGGGCTACCCGCCCTGCCCGTATATTCTTTCATTCAAGAAATTTCTAGAAGAACGTTTCAGCGTAAATGTAGTGGTAGGCACACACCCCATCCCGCGTAAATATCTGGACATGCACACCCGCTTGAAGACATGGGAAGAACCCTGCTGGGAAGCGCTGATCGCGCCGACCATGGCGGATGAAGCAACTCGGGCTGCGTACGATTGACGCATAAACAAATCAAGAATTTGAATGAGATCTCTGGTTTGAATCAAATCTTTTCAAGTAATCTATTTTACTTAGCTCCTCATCGGGTATTCATAAGACCATTGAATTACTCGATATCCATCTTTTCCCTTCCTATATACTTGGCGTTGCCCAAAGCCAGGATGGGTATGAAGATAGGAGCCAGGAAGAGAATGCCAAAGCCGAAAGCGGTATCTTTACCAAAGGCTTTTGCCAGGTCAAAAATGACCGTGACTGCAACGACAAAGTTGACCA
>CAYVJI010000092.1:0-2965 GCA_964451805.1 uncultured Pelolinea sp.
GACCTGGAAGTGGAACACTCCCAAGAACCGGGTACTTTGTATTATTTCAAATATCGGCTGGCCGATCAACCGCAGGAATTCCTGCCGGTAGCCACAACACGCCCCGAGACCATTTTGGGTGACAGCGCTGTGGCAGTGCATCCGCAGGATGAACGTTATAGTCGCTTTGTAGGTCGAAAGGTGATCGTGCCCATCCTTGAACGATTGATACCTGTCATTGCAGATGAATATGTAGATCGAGAATTCGGGGGTGGGGCACTGAAGGTTACTCCCGCCCATGACCCCAACGATTATGAAATCGCCCAGCGGCACAACTTGGAGATCATCAATATTCTAAATCGTGACGTAACCATCAATGAAAATGGTGGCAAATATCAGGGTTTGGATCGGGAAGCCTGCCGCAGGCAGATCTGGCAGGATATGCGCGCGCAGGATCTGGTAATAAAAGAAGAACCCTATTTGCTGAATGTTCCCCGTTCACAACGTGGCGGTGAGATCATCGAGCCCATGATCAGCGAACAGTGGTTCGTGAAAATCGCACCTTTGGCAAAAGCCGCCATCGCGGCAGTTCAGGATGGAAGCATCCGGATCGTACCGGAACATTTCAGCAAGGTCTATTTCAATTGGATGGAAAATATCCAGGATTGGTGTATCAGCCGTCAGCTGTGGTGGGGGCATCGTATACCGGTTTGGTACTGCGCCGATTGCGGAAAAATGACCGTCCAACGGCAGGATCCAAAAGTATGCCAGCACTGCGGCAGCGATCGAATCCAGCAGGATGAAGATGTACTGGATACCTGGTTTTCCTCTGGGCTCTGGCCGTTCTCAACACTGGGCTGGCCGGATGAAACGGATGATCTCAAGTATTTCTATCCCACCTCTGTGATGGAAACCGGGTACGACATCCTTTTTTTCTGGGTGGCACGCATGATTATGAGCGGACTTGAATTTACTGGTCAGGCTCCCTTTCATACAGTGTACCTGCACGGTTTGATTCGCGATGAGAATGGGCAGAAAATGAGCAAAACCAAGGGCAACGTGATTGATCCTTTGGTGGTGATGGACAAATTTGGCACGGATGCGTTGCGCTTCACATTGCTGGTGGGATCAGCGCCGGGCAATGATATGAACCTGAGCGAGAAGAAGGTTGAAGCCAATCGTAATTTCGCCAATAAAGTTTGGAATGCAGGACGTTATGTGATTCATGCCATTGAATCTGCACCTCAAAAACCTGAAGCAGAACCCAACTGGAGCGCAGCGGATGAATGGATGCATGCACGCATGCGCGCCTTGGTGCGCAGCGTGAATCGCTTGTTTGATGGATATCAGTTCGGCGAAGCCGGCAGGCAGATTTATGATTTCTTCTGGAGCGAGTTCGCGGATTGGTATATCGAAATTTCGAAGAAGCAGATCAAGGAAGGAGGGGATCGTGCCTTCTATACTGCCTGGACGCTGACGCGTGTTCTCGATCGCTGTCTCCGCTTATTAAGTCCTTTTACGCCTTATGTGACGGAAGAATTATGGGGACATCTCAAACGCACCTGCCAGCAGACCTCTCCGCACTTTTCACCGGAGGATGGTTGGGCGGAGGCATTGATGGTTGCTGCTTGGCCGCAATCTCAACCGCAGGAAGATTGGGAGAAATCAGCGATCGAAAGATTTGTTAATGGAACCATGGAACACAGCCGCGCTTTCCGCCAGTTGAAAACAGATTTGAATTTACCTGTGAACCAGAAAGTCAAAGGTACTATCATCGTGACATCGGAGATGAAGAAAATTCTAATCGATCAGCGAGACCAAATCGCATTCTCCAGTTCATTGGAGGAACTGGAAATAATGGATTCAATTCCCCAGGATAAGGATTACAAGCATTATCCCTCATCAAGTTTGGCAGCAACTGGAAGTTTGGTGATATTGCGAATAGATGAAAATGCTCCGGATGAAAAAATGATGGAAAAGCTCCAAAAGGATTTGCAGGAAGCTATTTCACAATCGGACCGGCTCGAAAAGCTGCTAGCCTCTGACTTCTCACGCAAAGCGCCCCCGATGGTTGTAGATAATGAGAAAAGCAAACTGCTATCATATCGGCAGACTATTGAAAAAATTCGTCGTCAATTGGGATAATCTGAAAAATTTAAATAGAAGCCGGTCGAAGAATCGATCGGCTTCTGAGGTTTAGTAATGCACTGCCCGAGGCAGCTGTTTGGCCTGTGAAATCCAATTGGCAACCTGTTTTTCACTGGGTAGACGCCGCACCAGTTTTTTTTGAGCGTTCACTTCTACCATTTTCTTGTACAGATTCTGTGCAACACGTTGTGCCAGTTCCACGACCGTATCCACCCCGGCTTCTTCCAGCAAATCCGAATATTCCTCGCTGACGCCTTTAATGCGCCAAAGATCGGCATGGTTAACCCATTCCAAGATCAATGCGGATGAAATCCCGGTTTCATTGGAGATTTTTTCACGACCGGCTGAAGTAGCGCCCTGTTTGAGCAGAGCTTCCACAGTCTTAATACCTTTCGCTGCCAGTTTTTCACGATATACCGGTCCAATTCCTTCGATCTTAACAATGCTTGCCATATTACCTCCATTTTTTTATAAGGTTTTATATGCTTAATATCATTGTAGCATTAGGTTGGACCTTTTTTACAAAAAAGTTAATTAAAAAAATTTTCTATTTTTCTCTGGAAAATTTCTTCGCATCACCTTTCAATGCAACAATTTCTCCAAAGAACATGCGATGATAATCTTTGGCCGGGTATTTTTGCTCAATGCGAGCATCTAAAAAATTTTCTGGCAGAAAATCCTGCCAATATAATTTACGGCATTCCACGCATAACTCCGCTTCAACAAATGAAGGCGCGCTAACTTGAGCAGCGGGTTGTGTGGTCAATCCGGAAAGGCTGAGTTTGTCCCCGTCCCGGCCGGATTGCGATCCAAGGATATTCAATGCAGAGCGATATTT
>CAYVJI010000093.1:0-2601 GCA_964451805.1 uncultured Pelolinea sp.
TGATCGGCAAGCTCATGCCCAAGAGCAAATCCGCAGAGTTTTACGGATTCTACAGTGTTTCAGAAAAATTCAACACTGTCATCGGTCCAGCCATGTTCAGTTTGATCAACCAAATCAGCGGCAACAGCCGATTGGCGATCATTTCTTTAATCATATTTTTCCTGGCAGGCATTGCTTTGTTGTCCAAAGTAAACATTGAGCAGGGTATTCGAACTGCCCAAGCTGAAGACGCTCGCATGATCACCCCTCCTTGAGAGATTCCCATTTATCGCATTTTCCAAAAAATACATGAGAATATCTGGCATTAATGACCAGATATTCTCATGTATTAAGAGAAATATCGATTAATTTTTTTATGTTGTTTTTTAACACACAAAATTGTAAAATCAATTTAATACATTTCCGCGGAGGAAAACAAATGAGAGAGAAAAAAGGTCTTTTGATCTGTTCAATCATTGTAATGCTGTTTGTCAGCATGGCTTGCAGCTTCAGCGCAAGCACCGCCAAAATAAAAGATGCCAGTATGGCTCAGGATGTCAATGGTGAATTCCAAGAAACAGACGTTTTTGCGCAGGAGGAAGTTTTTTATGCGTTAATCAATGTTACCAGCGCACCTGATGATACGGCCGTGAAAGCAGTTTGGTACGCGGTCGATGCAGAGGGAGTGGATCCGAATTCTGTGCTCTATGAATCAGAATTCACGGGCGGAGGCGAGATCACATTTGAGCTTAGCAACGATTATCTGTGGCCCTATGGGACATATAAGGTTGAGATCTATCTAAACGACGAACTGCAAGAGACGCTGGAATTCAGCGTCGAATAAAATCGTAATCTTTGGATAATAATGAATAGCCGCAAAATAATAAGCGGCTATTCATTTCGTTTTTTACCGATCATCTAAGTTCAGTTTTCTCTGTGATCTCATAGAGCTCTACCAACACCCCTCCAGCGCTTCTGGGATGAATGAAAGCCATCCTGCGTCCCTCCGCCACCAAAGCAGTTTCATTGATCAGCTGCACACCTTTTTTCTGAAGCTGAATCAGCATTCCATCGATATCATCCACTTGCATGCAGAGATGATGCATCCCACCCCCGCGTTCTTTCAGGAACCTGGCTGTACTCGTTTCGGAGCTGGTGGGTTGAACTAGCTCCAGTCGGCTTTCCCCAACCGGCAGGAATGCCACGCGTGCCTGCTGCCCTGGCACATCTTCGACATGTTCCAGCTGCAATCCAAGCGCGTCCTGCCAAAAGGATAGAGCGGATTGAATGTCATTCACCGCAATCGCCACGTGATCTATTTTTTTAATCTCAGGCATTTTCACCTCAATAGCTTAGACACTTTCAGCCCCACACTGGGGGCTGGTATTCGCCCCAAACCCTGCGCAGCGCAGCGCAAATTTCTCCCAAGGTTAAATCATGCATCACGCATTCAATGAAAAGCGGTATAAGGTTTTCATCTGTCAGCGCTGCCTTTTCCAATTTTTCTATCAACTGTTGAGCTTTTATCCCATTCCGATTTGAACGCAAGGCTGCTAGTCTACTTTTTCGTTCAGCTTCCACAACTGGGTCAACCCTAAGCATTTCCAGGTCTAGCTCTTCCTGAATCTGATAGGCATTCAAACCAACAATGATCTCCGTTCCCTGCTCAATTGCTTTCTGATAACGATAGGCAGCATCCTGGATTTCATTTTGGATGAATCCGCACTCGATTGCTTCCAACGCCCCGCCCATTTCATCCACACGCTGGATATAGTCCAAAACACCTTTTTCAATTTCATCGGTCAGATATTCCAATAGATAAGAGCCAGCGAGAGGATCAATAGAATCAGCCACTCCAGATTCCCCCGCAATAATCTGCTGGGTGCGCAAGGCGATGCGCACGGCTTTTTCAGTCGGCAGGGAAAGGGCTTCATCCATGCTGTTGGTGTGCAAGGACTGCGTTCCGCCCAATACAGCTGCCAGAGCCTGCAAAGTGGTGCGCACAATGTTGTTTTCTGGCTGCTGAGCTGTCAATGTTGAACCGCCGGTTTGCGTGTGAAAACGCAGCATCTGCGAACGAGGGTTTTTTGAATGAAAACGGTCGCGCATTAGGCGAGCCCAAATGCGGCGGGCGGCGCGGAACTTGGCAATCTCTTCAAGAAAATTATTATGGCAGGCAAAAAAGAAAGATAACTGATCGGCAAAATCATCCACCTGCAAACCGATGCTCAAAGCCGCTTCAACATACGCAATGGCATTCACCAGCGTAAAAGCAACTTCCTGGATGGCATTTGAGCCCGCTTCGCGGATATGGTAGCCTGAGATGCTGATAGTGTTCCAATTTGGAATGTTTTTGTGGCAATAACAAAAAACATCTGTGATCAACCGCATGGAGGGTTTTGGAGGAAAGATATAAGTCCCGCGAGCGATATATTCCTTCAAGATGTCATTCTGGATAGTCCCGCGCAGCTTATGTTCTTCAATGCCCTGTTGGCGAGCAACTGCCACGTACATTGCCAGTAGAATTGCAGCAGGGGAATTGATGGTCATACTGGTTGATACTTTTTCCATCGGGATGCCTGCGAACAGTTCCTGCATGTCCGCCAAGCACGAAACCGCCAC
>CAYVJI010000094.1:0-2548 GCA_964451805.1 uncultured Pelolinea sp.
TGCGCCTGCCTCCACCTCAACTTGTGCATTCTCTTCCTCCATGTGCACCGGGATGCCAAAGTAGATCTCATCGCCCCAGGTGCTGGCGCGTGCTTCGATCGGTAGAGCGGCGATGATCTGGCGTGCGGTCTGCGGATTCAATTCTTCCGAAAGTGTGGCACTGACCATGCCGGTTGCGTCGGTGATGATTTTAATCTTTGTCATAGGCTTCCTCTTTTACTATTTTTTTGAATGTGGTTTTTATATCATCAAAACTTACAAAAGCTGAAATTGAGTTTACTTCAAACTCTCTTAATACTTCTCAATAGTCTTTTAATGATCCCCCAGATTGGATTGATCCGCGGTACTTTTTTTTGATATTCGATATATTGCTGCCCGAACTTGGCAATGAGGTATTTTTCCTCCTCAAATGTACCTGCATAATATTGAATGATGTTTATTATTCCCAGCATGAGATTGGTCCAACCGGGAGCGATGAGCACCAGGCCGATACTGATCAGAACGCCGGCAAAATATTGCGGATGGCGAACAACGCTGTAAACACCTTGGTCAACCAGTTGATTGGTATGAACATAACTCTGCCCTTCTTTAACCTGACCCAATTTTTTGAATGTAAATATTGGCAGCATTCCAAAAACCCCTGATATCCAGAGCAAGACCCAGCCGCTGTTGCGCAGGGCGGAACTGACCGGTAAATGGTATGTAAAAACAGCTGCTAGGATTTGACCAACAGAGGTGACTGTCAGGAGAATATGTTCAAATACGATTTTGAATTCCTTATTCATTTCTTTCCCTTCTTTAAAGCAAAGTATCGCGGGACAGAATCCATATAATCCTGAAAGGTTTGTCCGTAGGCTTTGAGGCAGGCAGATTCTTCTCCTAGAATGCGGAAATGATACATCACTATGCCGACACTCATTAAGAGCAAGGCTAATCCGTTACCGCAGCTGATGCATGCCCCGATGAAAATTAATATCAAGCCGAGCCACTGCGGATTGCGCGAGTATTGATAAATGCCGCCACGCACCGGCGCATCAGCGGGGGTCTGGCGATAGATCCACAATGCCATGAATATAATAAGAAAACCTGCCAGATAGAATAATGTGCCAAGCCAGAATATTGTGGTATTGAATTTGATGGGCGATAGGATAATCAAGGTCAAGCTGGTCAGCGATAATGGTTTGCCTATGGCGGATAGGATGTAATATCGTTTTTCCCAATTCGCAACGCTGTAGAGCTTCTTTACAATGGCTTTTGGGCAGCTGATCAGGTATATTCCAAAGCAACTATAGAAGAGAGCCAGGTAAAGCCATCCATTCCACCACCCAAGTTTCAGTTCAGGTAAAAATTCCATGTTCCCTCCTTAATTCTTCGAATTATTAGACGCAAAACAAAATGAAATCGTTATCTATCAAGATTATATGACATCCTTTTCTTTCTTTGTTCTCTTACGAATGATAAAATCGAATCAAGATTTACTGGAAAAATTTTTAAGACCTTTTTGATAAGCTAGTAAACCTTAGGAGGAAAAATGAAGAAACGATTCGTTATTCTTTTTATGCCAGCCATCCTGATTATTGGTTGGATACCTACCTTGTCTATTCCAACTGAGACGCAAATTAAACGGGAGAATAACCAAAATTCATTAACAATGAACCTTTCACCCACATTGGCACCACAAAATCAGTCAGAAGAACCAGTTTTCCTGGAAATGTTAGATGAGAAAATTCCAGTGATCTATTCACATGACGGCGCGCCGGATGACATCGCCACGTTGGTTTATCTCAGCCGCCATCCTGTGATCGAGCTGATCGGGGTGATCCAAAGCTATGGCGAGCAGCGCCCCAGCCAGTCTCTGGAGGAATGGCAGATTTTTCTTTATGAAGTGCTGGATTTGGATGATGTGCCAATCGGTTTGGGTTCTGATGAGAGCCTAGATCCGCTGCACTCCGAATTCCCGCAATCCTGGCGTGATGGTGCCGATAATTTTTGGGGCGTACCGCTGCCATCTGCCTCTGCTGATTATGAAAGCAGCGACGGCGCACAGTTGATCGTTGAACTGATCGAGAATTCTCCACAGAAAGTGAGCCTGCTGGTGACCGGCGCGCAGACCGACCTCGCGCTGGCATTGCAGCAAGCACCTGACATTGCAGCCAACATTGCTCAAATTGTAATCATGGGCGGCGCATTCAAAGTGGATGGCAATTTGAATGGGGTAGAGGGCTATGAGGATAACAAGGCTGCCGAGTGGAACATATTTGTGGATGCACAGGCAGCCAAACAAGTCTTTGCCTCCGGAATACCGCTCACGGTGGTTTCGCTGGATGGTTCCGACAACTTTGTTATTCGCAGTCAAGATTATGCAATGATCGAGGATAGCACCGATGCGGCAGTATCCTTGCTAGCAGATCTCTGGGAGATGCAGTTTACATGGTGGAATGGCGACTTTAAGATCTGGGATATTGTGGCAGCCGCCGCGCTTACCAATCCAGAGCTGTTCACTTGGGAATATGATAAGTTCGATGTGATCACTGATGGCAGTGACAGG
>CAYVJI010000095.1:0-1993 GCA_964451805.1 uncultured Pelolinea sp.
TAAGCATGAAGGATTGGCAAGGGAAGAAAATTTTAGTGATTGGAGCCGCCCGTCAAGGTTTGGCTGCCTCTCGCTATTTTGCCAGTCATGGTGCCAAGGTCATGTTGACCGATTGCCGCTCAGATGAAGAATTGGGCTTTTCGAAAGACGAACTTCAGAAATTTGATATTCGCTTCTTTTTCGGCAGTCATCCACTGGATCTGCTGGATGATACCCAATTGGTGTGCGTCTCTGGAGGTGTACCGCTGGATATCCCCATTATCCAAGCTGCACAACAAAGGCACATTCAACTGATAAATGATTCGCAAATTTTCATGGAAGCTGTCAAGGCGAAAGTGATTGGGATTACCGGTTCAGCAGGCAAAACCACCACAACAACCTTATGTGGTGAAATTGCCAAAAATGGACTTTGCCCCCCGCAGAAAGCCTGGGTAGGAGGCAATATTGGATATCCTTTAATTGAAAACTTGGATGATATCCGGATGGATGACTGGGTCATCGTTGAACTTTCTTCTTTTCAACTTGAATTGATGACGATTTCTCCCCACATAGCACTTGTATTAAATATCACCCCCAATCATCTGGATCGCCATGGCAGCATGCTGGCGTATAAGCAGGCGAAAGCGCACATCATTCAACACCAAAAGATAAACGATATTGCCATTCTAAATCGAGATGACCAAGGATCTTTTTCCCTAATCAAAGATATTCCCGGCAAAGCCTTTACTTTTGGATTCCACTCAGTTTTTGAGGGAGATGGCTGTTTTATTGAAAATAGCTGGATGAAAATGCGTTTTGAAGGTGAGATTCTTTCCTTGGCAGCGGTCAATGATCTGCGGTTAATTGGCCGTCATAATCTTGCCAATGCGATGGCTGCCTGTACAGTAAGCTTTGCGGCTGGTTTTTCTGTTGAATCCATGCGGAATGGCATTCGTTCAGTCACTGGAATTGCCCACCGTCTTGAAGTAATTAGAGAGAAAGACGGCATTCGCTGGATCAATGACTCGATTGCTACCGCACCTGAGCGCGTTATTGCGGCATTAAAGGCAATTGAATGCCCGTTGGTGCTTCTATTGGGCGGTCGTGATAAAAACCTACCTTGGGATGATCTTGCCAGTTTGCTCAACCAACGCCAACCCAAAGTCATCTTGTTTGGAGAAGCGAAGGATTTGATTGCGCAGAATTTTCAACATCACAAAGTATCCTACCCAATACATGAGGTGAATGATTTGTCAGCAGCGGTGGTTCTCGCTCAAAAAATCGCCCAGGCGGGAGATTGCGTTCTGCTTTCTCCAGGAGGGACAAGTTATGATGCTTTCCAGGACTTTGAAGAACGCGGCAATGTATTCAGGCAACTCGTGGAGGCGCTGCCGTGAGCATTAAGTCAATCCATGTAAAACAACAACGCAGACGCAGACCGTTATATCTGGGGTTAGATATTCCCATGTTCCTTGTCGTTGTAACACTTTTAGTATTTGGTTTATTAATGCTGTATTCTGCCAGCTGGCAGTATTCTGTTTCAATAATGGGGCAACGGCCATCATATATGTTGGAGCGCCAGGTACGATTCCTTGCATTAGGAGGCGCCGCGGCTATTTTTGCTTTCTATTTCGATTACCACCGCATCAAGAAATTTGTCATTCCGATGATGGTTTTCACCCTCATTCTCCTCTTAATGGTTATCTTTTACGTAAGTGAAGTACGTTTAGGCGCCAAACGTGGCTTGCTCTCAGGGTCCGTCCAACCCTCTGAATTGGCAAAGTTGGTGGTAATCATCTATCTTGCATTCTGGCTGCATGCGAAACAAGACCATATCAAGAATTTGTATTTCGGATTGATCCCTATGGCAATCATTTTGGGCATTTCATCCACACTGATACTGATTCAGCCTGATTTAAGTGCTGCTGTGACCATTTTTGTTATCGGCGGAGTCATGTTTTTCTTGGGGGGTGGTGAAATCCGTCAAATCATTCCGGCTTTGGTTTTGGCTTTT
>CAYVJI010000096.1:0-1560 GCA_964451805.1 uncultured Pelolinea sp.
CGGAAAATTTTCTGGCAATGACCGAAATGATGCACGCGTTCGATCAGCCCTAATTCTTCCATCTTGTCGATGGTTCGATAGACAGTAACCAGTCCGACTTGAGCGTATTGTTGACTGGCCAATTCGTGGATTTCTAAGGGGGCTAAAGGACGGGGACTATCCGCAATGACTTGCAGGATTGCTCGGCGTGGCTTTGTAACACGGTACCCTGCTTGGTTGAGCAGCTTAGCCCATTCCTGGCTGGGTGATTGGTAGCTTTGATTATCTGTAATCATTATTGAAAATGGTTTTCAATAATCATACTTTGGATTCAATGCAAAGTAAATATAAAATATATAAGAAATGACTGTGGATTTAAAAATCATTGAGTTGTTTTCGAATCTTCCCCCGCAGGTCTTGCTTGCTGTCAAAGCATGCGTGCAAGTCAAAACTGTGAAAAAAGGGAACGCTATTATCTGGGCTGAGGATGATTGCCTGGCCGTCTATTTCATAATAAAGGGCTGGGTGGAAATCTTTCGTTTATCTGATGGCGGACGCGAACAAATGATAGAACGTCTTGGTGCTGGTGAAGGTTTCAACCTTGTCCCTCTTTTCCTGAATGATTCGAAGAACCAGGCTAACGTGCGTGCTTTGACCAGTGTGGACCTCATGCTCATTCACAAAAATGATTTCCAGTTATTGATGGAAAAATACCCTGCATTGGTTGGGCAGTTAGCGCAATATTTTGCCAATCGTATGAAACACATGCTTGCTTTAGTGGAAAACTTAGCTTTGTTGTCTGTGCGCCAACGTTTGGCTGCCTTTCTCATTCAGCAGGCAGACCAGCCGAAGTTTGCTTCTCAGCCGCGTTGGACTCAGGAGCAGATAGCCTTTCACTTGGGTACCGTGCGCGATGTGGTGGGGCGGATATTGCGTCAATTTGAAGAGAATGGTCTTCTTCGTTTTCAGCGGCAGCATATTCAGCTGCTTGATCGTCAGGCATTGCATGCCATTATCAAGGGGGAAGAATGAGACAAAAGTCGTGGAAATGATAAAGAAAAGGTTTTATCTTTGGAAATATGAACGGAATTAACCAGTCTGAATGGACCTTGCCTGAATTAGAAAAAGAAAAGTGCATTCTATGCGGCCTGTGTGTGGATGCGTGTCCGCATGATGTCCTGCAAATGAATTTAGATGGAATTTTCTTTTCTCGCCCTCAAGATTGTCAATATTGCGCCGTTTGCGAAGAGATTTGTCCGCAGGGTGCTCTGGCTTGTTCCTATGAAATTGGCTGGGCGTGAAACAAATCGGAGGAATGGATGAGCGAATTCATCAATAATTATTCTCAGCGCAAAGAAATGATCAAAGAGGCATTGAAACAGATTCACGCTGGTGAACCGTATCAACAGGTAAAGGATGTTTTTGCGGATATTTTAAAGAATGCAAGTGCCACTGAGATCGCGGAGATTGAGCAGACATTGATTTCAGAAGGGCTGCCGGTAGAGGACATTCAATATCTGTGTGATGTGCATGTAGCCATGTTCCGCGAATCGCTCGATCAGGAGAAACCGGTTGAAATGA